>JBGSII010000450.1:0-19258 GCA_041742555.1 Ilumatobacteraceae bacterium | reverse complement strand
ATCGGCGGCACGGGCGTCGTGACGGTCAGCCAGATCCTCGGAACCGCCGCCATGCTCGCCGGCCGCCGGGTTCGCGGCCTCGATCAGACCGGGCTCTCGCAGAAGGCAGGTCCTGTGGTGAGCGACCTGCGGGTGACGACCCATGCGACCCCGTCGTCGAACCACGCCAACGTGTCGGGCGTCGACTGCCTGCTGGCGTTCGACCTCCTCGTGGGGGCGAGCGACTCGAACCTCCACGGTGCCCGACCCGAGCACACGGTCGTGGTGGCCTCCACCGATGCGGTCCCCACCGGGCAGATGGTGACGCACCCGGATGTCGCGCCGCCACCCGGATCGGTACTGCTCGAACGGGTCGACCAGGTGAGCCGAGCGGTCGACAACCACTACCTGGACGCCGCCGCGATCGCGAACGGTCTGCTGGGCTCCACCACGAACGCGAACATCCTCCTGCTCGGTGTTGCGATCCAGGCCGGGGCCATCCCGGTGACACCCGACGCCGTCGAACAGGCGATCACGCTCAACGGCGTCGCGGTCGACACGAACCTGGCCGCCTTCCGGTGGGGTCGGGCATGGGTGCTCGACAGCGTCGGGGTCGAGCGTGCGGCCTGCCTCCGCCACCCCGTGGCCCCGGAGGCGCTCGACCAGCTCGTCGACCGGCTCGCGGTCGATCTCGCCGGGTATCAGTCACCTGCGTACGCAGACCGGTTCCGTGCGGTGGTCGCCACCGCCCGTTCGGCCGAACGCGCAAGCGGTGTCGACTCCTCCCGGTACAGCGAAGCGGTCGCGCGCAACCTCCACAAACTGATGGCCTACAAGGACGAGTACGAGGTCGCCCGGTTGCTGCTCGGTGACGAGGCCCGCGCCGGCTACGAGTCGGTGGGAGGCGCCGACACGACCGTGACCTACCATCTCCATCCACCGATGCTGCGAGCGATCGGCCTCGAGCGAAAGCTGAAACTGCAGCGCTCGGCCGTGCCCGTGCTGCGGGTGCTGCGGGCGAGCAAGCGACTGCGCGGCACACCGGCCGATCCGTTCCGATGGGCCGAGGTCCGTCGCGTGGAACGGGCACTGATCCCCGAGTACGTCGATGCCGTCACGGCACTGAACCATCGGCTCACACACGACCATTACGAGCGTTCCGTGGAGATCGCCTCACTTCCGGATCAGGTTCGCGGGTACGAGGATCTCAAGCTCCGACGGGCGGCTGCGTATCGAGCGGAGCTCGCGGCCCGCCTTGCCGAAGTGTCACGGTAGGCCCGGCACCGCGTGACGTGCGGCGAGCGCGGCGCCGACGATGCCAGCGTTGTTGGCCATCGCCGCGGCGACGACCGGGGTCTCGAGCGAGATCGAAGGCAACCACTGGGTGGCCGCCTTCGAGGCACCGCCGCCGATCACGAACAGATCCGGCGAGAAGAGCATCTCGAGGTGCTGGAGGTACCGCTCGACGCGGGGCGTCCACTCCGCCCATCCGATGCCATCGCGCTCACGGACACTGGCCGCTGCGTGCGACTCCGCATTGCGGCCGTCCAGTTCGAGGTGGCCGAGTTCGGTGTTGGGCACCAGCCTCCCGTCGACGAACAGCCCCGACCCGATCCCGGTCCCGAACGTCAGCACCAAGACCACGCCCGCCACGTCACGCCCCGCACCCCAGCGCACCTCGGCGAGACCCGCGGCGTCGGCGTCGTTCACCATGTGCACGTCGGCACCGCACGCGCTGCTGAAGAGGCGGTCGGCGTCGATACCCACCCAGCTCGCATCGATGTTCGCCGCCGAATGAACGACGCCGTGGCGCACGATGCCCGGGAACCCGACGCCGATCGGACCCGACCATTCGTGCCGGTGGACCAGTTCGGCGGCCACCACCGCCATCGCGCTCGGGGTCGCCGGCTTCGGCGTCGGAATGCGAAGTCGCTCCGAGGCCAGCGTGCCCGCGTCGAGGTCGACGATCGCCGCCTTCATGCCCGAGCCGCCGATGTCGATGCCGAATCCGAGCACAGTCACCGGAGGCAAGTTAGCCCGACGCCGTGCTCAGGACCGGTGCTGCCGCGCCTCGGACCAGGTGAGCCCCTGTTCGAGGTTGGGTTCGCGAGGCAGTCCGAGCACGAACTCACCGACGATGTTCCGCTGCACCGCGAAGGTGCCGCCTCCGAGCGTGAGCGCCGGGCTGAACAGGTAGCCGTAGTGCCAGACCGGCTCGACGTCGGAGAACTGGTGGTCGACAGCGAGGTTGTTCTCGGTCGGTCCGCTGCGCGACGACGAACCGATCGGGCCGGAGGGGCCAGACCCGGTCAACATGCCGTCGGCGCCCGCGACGTCCTTGGCGAGCGCCATGACGTGTTGACCGTGCTCGTCAGCCATGATCTTCTGGATCGAGGCCTCCGGGCCCGGCGTCTTTCCCCTCAGGCGCGCGCTCAGGCTGCGCATCCGGTTCAGATGCAACAGTTTCGACTCGATGTGCAGTCGGACGGCCCGATCCCGAAGCACCGGCGAGGTGAGTCCACCACTGCGGCGGATGAGATCGATCAGATCGTCCGCGGACGGCCCGACGCCCCACAGCGATCCTGCGGACGACAGCGACACCCGCTCGTTCGACAGCGTCACCTTTGCCAGACGCCACCCGTCACCCTCCTCGCCGACTCGCAGGGACGCCGGGATCCGCACGTTGTCGAAGAACACCTGGTTGAACGAGTGAGCGGTGGTCATGTCGACGATCGGGCTCATCGAGATGCCGGGCAGGTCCATCGGACAGATGAAGTAGGAGATGCCCTTGTGCTTCGGCTGGTCCGGGTCGGTGCGAGCGATCAAGATCCCCAACTGAGCGTGATGCGCGCCGCTCGACCAGATCTTCGAACCGTTGACGACGTACTCGTCACCGTCGCGCACGGCACGGGTGGCGAGATTCGCGAGGTCGGACCCCGCATCGGGTTCGGAGAAGAGCTGGCACCAGATCTCCTCACCGCTGAAGATCTTCGGGAGGTAACGCTCGTGCTGCTCTGGTGTGCCCGCGAGGAAGATCGTCGGCGCGGCCCATCCGATACCGATGTGGTTTCCCGGTCGGGAGATCCCGGCCTTCGCCAGCTCGTCGTCGATCACGAGCTGCGCGATCGGGTCCGCTTCGACTCCCCATGGTCTCGGCCAATGCGGGACGACGTAGCCTGCCTCCGCGAGCTGCCGCGACGTCGGGTTCGGGTTCGCCGCGATCCAGTCGCGCACGACGCGGCGGGTCGGGTGGTCATCGGGCGGGAGATCGAAGTCCATCGCTCACGAGTCTTGTCGCTGGGCCGCGCCCGATCAGATTCGGGGACTCACGAGTCACCGCGCTGGCGGCGTCACGAGGCGTTCGGGGCTGGCGCCTTCTTCTTCGCTGGCACGTTCTTGTTCGCTGGCGCCTTCTTCACGCTCCGCTTCTTCGCTGGCGCCTTCCTCGCGAGCGCCTTGCGCGTTGCAGGCGTACGTTTCGCGTCGTGGCCGCGCCGCATCGACGGCGCCTTTTGAACCTCGGCCCACTCTGCGCCGGTCGCCTCGAACAGCACCCCGATCTCGTCGATGTGCAAGTCGACGAGATCCCAGAGGTCGGCAACGAGTTCGCGGTCGGCGATCAACCCGAAGTCGAGCCGATCGAGATAGCTGTGCACGGTGATGTTGAGTCCCATGTCATCGGCGATGGTCGACACCGGGATGTAGTTCGTCATCTTGGCGCCGGCGAAGTACAGCGCATGACGCGGTCCGGGAACGTTGGAGATCACGACGTTGGCCGGCAGGTTCACACGGTCGGCGAGCCGCAGCCGCGACTGCAGTCGCATCGCCGCCGTCGCCGCGAGCGGAGGGGCGACCTGCGCCAGTTCGGCGATGTCCTCAGCCGGGAGCACGTCCATCTGCAGCTTGGCCTCGTTCATCGCCTCGTGGCACCGGCGCAATCGTTCGAGCGGATCGGCGCAGTTGGTCGGCAGATCCGCGATGATTCCACCCACTCGGTTGGTCCACGGGTCCTCCTCTTCGCCGGTGCGAATGGATACGGGCACCATGGCGCGCAGCGGCGCCTCCGGCAGCGCATCGTGGCGCAGCAGGTACTCGCGCAGCGCACCGCTGCAGATCGCCATGACGACGTCGTTGACAGTGCACCCGGTCGCGTCCTTGAGGGCCTTGATGTTGCCGAGGGCGGTGGAACGCATCGCGAACCGTCGGTGCGGAGTGACGGCTCGATTGAACGGCGTGGGCGGGGCAGGCGACAGGGGGATGCGCACACGGTGCACGGGCTCTGGGGTGTCGATCGCGCCGCCCAGCGCCATCGACTTGAGTGCGTCTCGTGCCTGCGACGCGATGGCCGAGACGCTGTTGACGCCAGCCGCTTCGGCGAAGTTTCGCACCATCCGCAGCGACAGTCGCATTCCTTTCACCGGATTGACGGCGAGGTTGTGCATCGTGCGTTGGAGGAGTTCGCGATCGGAGGGGACCACCTCGCCGGACCAGTCGACATGATCCGGCATGGGCGTGTCGGGCGCCGGATCGGTCAGCATGCCGAGCAGCAGGACTCCCGACGCGCCGTCGATCGTGGCGTGGTGGGTCTTGGTCAACATGGCCCATCGGCCGTCCGCGAGGCCCTCGATGACATAGGCCTCCCAGAGCGGACGGCTGCGATCCATTCGGCGACCGACGATGCGAGCGACCTGCTCGGCGAGTTGGTCGGCACCGCCGGGAGGGGCGAGGCCGATGTGTCGGACGTGGTACGTGAGGTCGAAGTCCGGATCGTCGATCCAGTAGGGGTGATCGAGCTGGAACGGCACCTCGACCAATCGTCGACGCATCGGTTCGAGCCGGCCGAGCAGCGCGTCGAACCGCTCGTACGCTGCTTGGAACGGATCGAACTCGCCGTCGGGCCGTTCGTAGATGGCCAGGCCGTTCACGTGACCGTACGTGTTCGGGGTCTCCATGTAGAGGAAACTCGCGTCGAGTCCGGACAGCTGTTTCATGGCACGCAGTCTCGCGCCATTCCACGTGCATCGACACCCCCGGACGGCACCGTGTCGAGAGCACCGGTGTACCGTTGTGGCGATGGGTTGGGCCAACACCGAAGTGTGGTTCCCGGAGGCATGGTTTCCGGAGGCATGGTTCCCGCAGGCATGGTTCCCGCAGACCCGGGCTCGGAGCACCACGTGAGCGAGTTGCACTACGACGAGTGGATGAGCGAGAGCGACTCCGTGCTCTGGCACATCGAACGTGACCCGTTGTTGCGCTCCACGATCACCAGCGTCTGGTTCCTCGATACGGTGCCGGATCGCGGCCGCATGGACGCCGTGGTCGAGCGGATCGTGGCGAGCATCCCACGGCTGCATCAGCGCGTCGTCGACGAGCAACCAGGTGTCGCACCGCCTCGTTGGGCCGACGATCCGCACGTCGACATCGGCTACCACTACACCTGGGCTCGGCTCCCGGGGCGGCGACCGGGACGGCGCCAGGTCCTCGACCACGCCCAGCGGATGGGCGCCCGAGCCTTCGACAAGGACCGTCCGCTCTGGGAGCTCTGCGTCGTCGAGGGCCTGGCCGGCAGACGAGCCGCGTTCATCATGAAGGTGCACCACGCGATCGCGGACGGGCTCGGAATGGTGCAACTGCTCCAACACATGGTCGACCTCGAAGCCGACCCATCCGGCAGCGACACCACATCAGGCGGCATCGGCCACGTCTCGGTCGCCCAATCGATCGCCGTCGACCAGCGACTTCGCATCGAGTCGTCCGTCTGGGCGATCCCCGGCGCACGATCGGTTGCACACCGCCTCGCGAGCGAGGCACGGACCGGCGCCCGGCTCGGCAACGCGATGCTCCGGACCGCCGCCGATCTGTTGCGCGACCCCCGCGGCACGATCGAGCAGCTGGGTCGTACGACGGGCTCGATCGCCCGAGTCGTGAAGCCGGCGACCACCCCGCTGAGCCCAGCGATGACGCAACGCTCCCTCAACACCCACTTCGACGCGGTGTCCGTCCCGTTCTCGGCATTGAAGACCGCTGCCAAGTCGGTGGACGGCACGCTCAACGACGCATTCGTCGCTGTCACGCTCGACGCATTGAAGCGCTACCACGACGCGCTCGGGCGACCGTGTGCAGAGGTCCGGATGAACATGCCGATCAGCGTTCGCGGCGGTGATGCGGCCAACAACTTCGACAACCAGTTCGTTCCCGCCCGCTTGATCCTGCCGCTCAGTGACGCCGAGCCTGCCGATCGCATCGCTGAGGTCAAAGAGTTGCTGCGCGCCGCTCGCGCGGAGCCAGCGTTGCCGCACGTCAACGACATCTCGGGCGTGATCTCGAGGTTCGGACCAGCCGCTGCGGTGTCGATTCTCGGCGCCATGCTGAAGGGGGTCGACATCACCACATCGAACGTGCCGGGGCCACCGTTCTCGGTCTTCATGGCCGGTTCGCGCGTCGAGGAGTTCTACGCGTTCGGCCCCCTGGCCGGCGCGGCGATCAACATCACGTTGTTCAGCTACAACGGCGCCGTTCACCTCGGCGTCAACAGCGACCGGGCGGCCGTGAGCGATGACGCGCTGTTCGCCAGTTGTCTGCGTGCCGCGATCGACGACACCGTTGCCTTGAGCCAGGTCGCGTGACGCTGCGCGACCGCATCCTCCCACCGGATCCGCGCCGTGTCGGCGCCGAGCCCGATTACCGGTTCACGCTCGCGAACGAGCGCACGTTCCTCGCCTGGATCCGAACGGCCCTGGCACTCGCCGCTGGTGGGCTCGCAGCGGTGAGCCTGCTCGACGAGGTCTCCTTCGGTGAGACGTTGGGCGTTCTCCTGCTCGCCCTCAGCTTCGTCACCGCTGCAAGCGCCTACCGGCGCTGGGCCCTCAACGAGCGCTCGATGCGGCTGAACGAACCGCTCCCGACATCGCGCTTGCCGATGCTGATGGCGATCGGAACAGCGATCGTGGCCGTCGTGGCCGCCGTCATCCTGGTGGTCGACCGGGCGTGAGCGATCAACGACCCATCGCTGTCTTCGACGCTGGGCTCCAGCACGAACGCACCTCGCTCGCGTGGGAGCGCACGGCAATCTCGATGGTGGTCGCCGGGTTGCTGCTGAGCCGCTTCGCCGCCACCGAGGAGTTCTGGTTGCTTGCGGCGGGGGGGATGATCCAGGTGGTTTTCGGCGCCGTGCTCCTGGTGTGGTCCGGGGCACACTACGAGGATCTCCACGGCGCATTGCGTCAGGGCGTCGACGTCGTGCATCCCTCCGCCGCTCGGTGGGTCGGCCTCACCACCATCGCCGGTACTGGCACCGGACTCGTGGCCGCGGTCGTCGTCACACTCACCCGTTGACCGTGGGCGGACAGATGTGCGAGGAACATCGTGTCCGAACGTGCCGGCGATCGCGCCGGTACGTTCGATATCCTCGGCTGCGATGACCGCCAGCTCGGATCACCGACGACGGGTCGCCCTCGCGCTGGCCCTTGGTGTCGTGCTCGGTGCTGCAACGGTGGGGGCCGTCGTCACCGCCGAGGACGAGCAGTCCGATTCCATCGTCATCTCGGCGGACAACGGCGCCGCACCAACGTCTGCGGCAACCGCAGCCACCGATCCGGCAGCAACGCCGGCGGGTCTCGCGCTGCCCGATCTCGAAGGCGAACTCGGCCAGAACGAAGTCGAGCCAACCGCCCCGGTCGAACCGGAGCGGGCCGACGGCGGCTGCACGATCGGTGCGCTCTCGATTCGTCTCTCGTCGCAGGGTGGGGGCGTCTCGTGCCTCCAACAGGCGCTCGCCGACGAGGGTTTCTACGACGGCGCGATCGACGGCGACTTCGACGACTCGACGCTCGTTGCGGTGATGGCCTTCCAGGAGGAAGCCGGGCTCTTCGTCGACGGCGTCGTCGGGCGCGAGAGTGCCCTCGAACTCGACATCTGGCCCGACGAGGAATCGCTGGTGGTGCGCACACCTCCCCCGCCGCCGGAGACGCTCGACTCGACGGGCTACTACCTGTCGCCTGTCGCGTCGATGGGCGCCGCTGCACCGCCGCTGCCGGAGAACTCCGGGTCGGGCCGACGGGTCGTGTACGACCGCGCCGGCCAGCGCGTCTGGGCCGTCGACGCCGACGAGCAGATCGTGCGATCGTGGCTCGTGTCGGGCTCGAAGTTCAGCAACGAGGCACCCGGCACGCACACCGTGTACAGCAAGTCGGAGATGTCGACCGCGTGGAACGGCCAGGCGTTCCTGCCCAACATGATCCGCTATCAGGAAACCGACATCGGCCACATCGGCTTCCACGGCATCCCCCGCAAGGTGGCCGACAACTCCGTGTATCAGACGACCGAGGAGCTCGGCACCCGCCTGTCGGGCGGTTGTCAACGCCAGCACGACCTCGATGCCGCCTTCCTCTGGGCCTTCGCCGACATCGGCACCACCGTCGTCGTCACCTGACGTCAGAGGCGGGCGTGGAGGCGGGCGGCCTGTTCTGCAGCCTTCGCTCTGACCTCGGCGGCGTCGATCCTCGTCGCCTGCGCGTTGCGGAGGGCCGGCTCGCCGTCGATGTCGACATCGATCGCGCGCACCGCCGGGGTGTAGGCGAGGTGCCACGGTTCCATCGGCGCGTACGACCATGTGACCCGGTCGGCTCGTGCCTCGGGAACCAACGACCAGCCCTGCTCGAGCCACGACCAGGCGGTGTCGGGACTGAAGGTGACGTCGGCGGACCGAGCAGCGACGAAAGCGAGTTGGAACTCGGCGATCATCGCTGCGCCGATCCCGTCGGTCCCGAGCGCCACCGGATTGGCGAAGCGCACCGGGCGGGCGTAGCCGACCGCGTTGTTCAGATTCGAACGCGGGTTGTGCACGATCGTGCCCCGCAGTCCGTGATCGTCGGGCAGATGGACGCCGTGGATCAGCAGCCAGTCGTCGTTCGTCAACGCTGTGAGGCGTTCGACGGCGCCCGCATCGTCGGGACCTTCGGCGACGTGGATGTGCACGCCGACGCCGTGGCGCGACGCGAGATCGGCTGCCGCTGCGAGCGTGTCGTCGGAGCACGTGAACGCAGCGTGCACCCCGACCATCCCCTTCCCGCCGCCGGCGAGGAACCGCTCGTTCTCCTCCATGCCCCGGCGGGCTCCATCGGCGCCGTGTCGATCAGTGACGCCGTAAGCGGCGACGACGCGCACACCCACCTCCGCGCAGGCATCGGCGATGACGGTCAAGGATCCCTCGATCGCGTTCGGCGACTCGTGATGATCGACGATCGCCGTGCATCCGGACTCGAGCGCTTCGAGAGCGCCGAGCTTCGCCGACCACTCGAGCATCTCCAGGTCGAGCGCAGCGTCGAGCCGCCACCAGATCTGCTCGAGGACCCCGAGGAACGTCGTCGGGGTGTTCGGCGGCGCCGGCATCCCGCGGGCCAAACTCGAGTAGAGGTGGTGGTGCGCACACACCAGCCCGGGGGTGGTGTCAGCCGCACGCACATCGGCGTCCATGAGTCCGATGGCCCCGATGCGCAGGACGCGCCTCAGTGGTGACGGCCGGAGCGGGCGGCCTTCTTCTCCGCCTCGTGCGCTTGCTTGCGCTTCTTCGAGGCGTACGACTGCCAGATCGCCGTGATGATCAACGCTCCGACGATCGAACCGATGATGCCACTCGGCTTCAGCGCGAGTCCGTCACCCGCGATCAGGCTGGCGAGCAGCCCGCCGACGAACGATCCGCCGAGACCGGCCACCAACGCCATGGTCCAATCCGTTGCGTACGCCCCTCGCCCGAGGATGAACTGGGCGAGCCAGCCAACGAGAAAGCCGAACAGGAGGATTCCGAGAATGAGCACGGAGGCAACCTATCGCAGTCACTACATTCAGCACCGGAACCGTCAGCAGACGGTCGCACCGCTCACGAATGGGGACATCATGATCAAGGGAATTCTCGCACTGCTCATCGTCTTCCTGCTCGCCACCTTCCCGGCGACCTGGTTGCTGATGCTCTTCCTCGGCAACGTCGGATTGGCCGTTGGGTACTGGGGCGTCCTGCCGATCGGCATCCTGGTGTCGGTCCTGCTCGGTGGCGCGACGTCACCGACCTTCGTCGTCAGGAACTGACAGCGAACAGCGGTGTCGTCGAGGGCACGTCCTGCTAGGACTCGGCCGGCGTCGACACCGCTGCGTGCTCCCGACAGATCTGGCGTCGCAGCATCTCGACGGCGGTCACGAAGAGCGCACCGAGCACGATGACCGGAAGCCACCGCTGGAACGAGAATCCCGGTGCAAGGAGGAGATAGAGGCCGAGCGCTCCCAGCGCGAGTGCCCACGCTCCGACCGGATGGATCATCACCGGTGAGAGGAACTTCCGCACGGCCACCGCAACACGCGACGGCCCGACGAGAACCGCGAAGAGCGCGATGACCACGCCGATCGCCAACCAGGCCCACGCGAGCTCGTTCAACAGTCCGGTGGCGATGCTCACGATCGATCCGACAGCAGCACGGCTGTTCTCGGCACGGGCGAGTTCGTCGACGCTCACGTTGATCGTGATCCGCTGGATCACGAGGAGCAACAGGCTGCCCACGACGATCGAGACGCCGACATTGCGCAGCGTCGACCGGCGATCGCGAGCGAGGTACACCGCCACCGCGTAGAGCACGATCACCAGCACGAAGAGGAAGATGCTCATCATGTCGACGAACCTGACGAACTGCTGCAGCGCATCGATCTGGTCCGATTCGAACACGACGAGCTGACCGGCGCCCTCCGGGATCCGATCGACTGCAGCGCCGGGCAGCCCGAGCCGATCGGCGAGATTGACGAGCAGCTCGCGCATGTCGACGACGAACGCGCCGCCGGCGGTCGACATCGAGCCGACATCGTCGCCGTTCGCGAGCGTCACGAATGCCGTGTGCGCCGCTCGATTGACACTGGTCCACAGTGACCCGAACCGCTCGCTCGCGAGGAGTTGGTCCACCAGGTTGACCGCGTTCGACTCCAACGTCGCTGCAAGCGGACCCGCGAGCTGGGCGGTCGGACCTGGGAGCAACGACTCGAGTTCGCTGGCGACGTCGACATTCTCGAACAACTGCGAGGTGAGGTAGATCGACAACGCCCCACGAATGTCGTCGTCGGCCAACATCTCGTCGGTGACCGACACCCACTCGTCGGTGTCGAGTGCCTGGCGATTGATCCAACCGTTGAGCGTGGCGGCCATCCCGACGACCGTGGCGAGCACGATCAGCAACCAGATCACCCACCCAGGCGATCCGCGCCGGGCGGAGGGGTCGCCAGCGCCGTCGTTCCCGCTCACCGCTCCGTCGATCTCCTCGGCGGCGACGATCGGTTCGGTCTCGGTGTCACTCACGGCGCGCTCAGGCCAGCAGTTTCGCCTTGGCGGCAGCGAACTCTTCGTCGGTGAGGACACCGGCGGCCTTGAGGTCGGCCAACTTGCTCAACTCGGCCATCAGGTCGCCGCCCGTCGCGGGAGCGGCCGCGGGTGCCGGCGCGGGTGGCGGGGGCGGTGCCGCCTGCTGAGCCTGCTGAGCCTGCATGGCATCCATCTGGGCCTGCATCTCGGCCATCTGCTGATCCTGCATCTGCGCATCGGCTGCCGCCTGCTGCTTGGCAGCCTGCTTGTTCTGCGAGTGGCCGACAACGGCCGTTGCGGTACCGGCGACAACGGCAGTGCGAGCCATCGTTCCGACGAGTCCTGGGCGTCCCATACGACGTCGCATGATGATTCTCCTTGGTGAGTTGTGAGCGGTGAGTTGTGAGCGGTGATCGGGTCGTGAGAAAGGAACTGGAGAACGCGACGTCAGTCGTCGAGTTCGGCCAGTGCGTCGAGCAGCTCGTCGACGACCATGCCGGGAACACGGAAGTTGTCGGCGAGCACTCCGCCCGAGGCGACGATCGCGTCGCGCAGCGGCTTCGCCCAGGTGTGCTCGAACACGAGGATGGCCTCGGAGCTGTTCGGCTCGAGCGATGCGGCCAGTTCCGCGACATCCTCGTCGGAGATCAGCGATTCGAGCTGGTTCATCACGCCCGCGAGCCGCTCGGCGTCGGCGTTGCCACCGAGCTCCTCGAACTCGATGAACGACACCTCGCCGTCGGCGTCCTTGCGCACGAGCAGGCCGTCGATGATGCTGATCGTGTCGTTGTCGACCAACCGCTCGAGCTCCGGGATGATCTCACCGGTGAACTGATTACCGGGGAACGCGATGACGAGCACTTCGACGGGACCGAGGGTCATGGATTCCTCCAGGTGATGGCAAACAGGTGATGGCGGACGCCGGCAACGAATGGACGTCGCGAACCATAGTTCATTTCGAACAATCGGCGCGAACGACGACAATGGTTGATTTCGTGCCGCTCAAGGACGATGCAGGTGCCGCTCGGAGCACAACGCCCCGACAGAACGAAAGGCAACAACTTGCAACTTGCAGCTGAATTCGGAACCGGTCAGGTCTTCTGGTCGATCCTGTGGTTCTTCCTGTTCTTCGTGTGGATCATGTTGATCTTCCAGATCTTCGGCGACATCATCCGCAGCGACGACATGGGCGGCGCAGCGAAGGCGATCTGGTCGATCTTCATCATCTTCGTGCCGTTCCTCGGCATCTTCCTGTACCTGATCGTCCGCGGCGGCGGGATGGCCGAGCGGCAGATGAAGGCCATGAAGTCACAGGAGGCGGCGATGCAGGACTACATCCGCACCACCGCCGGCACCGGTGCCAGCGCGGCGGACGAACTCGCCAAGCTGGCCGACCTCCACAGCCAGGGCAAGCTCGACGACGCCGAGTACGCGGCCGCCAAGGCCAAGATCGTCAGCTGAACCCGAACACCCGTCGCGACGGCGTCGCGTCCGGTCGCTCGACCGGCGCGGCGCCGTTGTCGCGTCTGCGTTCGGGTCACTCCGACACGAAGACGGTCGCCCAATCGATGCGCATGCTCGCCACCGTCCAGCCGTGGTCGGCGGCCATGTCGATGAACGACCCGGTCGTGTCGAACGTGGCCGCAACGCTCTCGTACCGGTATTCGCGATCGCCGTCATCGTGGTCGACCAGGAGGGCGAGCGTCGGGCCGGCGGCGGCCATCGCGTAGTCGAGCATCTCGGCGTCGCCGGGCGAGTTTCCGGCCGCGAAGATCGGGCGTCGACCGATCGCACGCTGGATGTTGACCACCTTCGCAGCGCCCTCGTTGGCGTCTGCTGCGGACAGGTCGGCGTTGCGGATCAGGCCGGCGCGTCCGTCGGTGTCGCGGACGAAGTCATAGCTCGCGTGCGTACCCAGCACCCGTTCCGGCGCAACGCCGTAGAACTCGTCGCCGATCGCCCGCACGAACTCGGTCCCGCCACCGGTGACGAGGAAGATGTCGAACTCCGCCCGCCTGAGTTCGGCGAGCAACTCCATCATCGGCTGATACCGCAGCGCTGTGAACGCAACGCCATGGTCGCGATGGCGAGCCGCGGCGAAGAACCCACGAACCCGCGCGTCGAACTCCTCCGGCGAGATGCCGGCGCACAGCTCGATCAGCGCCGAGGCGATCCGTTCCAGGCCCAGTTCGGACTGCGCCGCGCTGTCGCCTTCGATCAACGCTCGGTACTCAGCGCGTTGCGCGAGCGTCGCGTCGGCCCGCACCGCGCTGGCGAGTTCGCTCAGGAGGAATTCGAGCTGCGGGTAGTTCGGCTTCTCGCACCAGAGCGTGCCGTCGTTGTCGAGCACGGCAACCCGATCCTCGACCGGCACGTCACGGGCCGCAGCGAGGAAGTCGAGGATCGCCCGCTTCGTGGTCCCATCGTTCCACGACGGCAGCGGATCGGTGGTCATCTGTTTCTCCTCGGATCGAACGATTGCAGCAGGGGTCAGACCCCTGCTGCAATCAGCGGTGGATGGTGCGGAAGCCGATGTGGCTCATGCCCGTGTCGAGCATCTGGGGACGGCGCGCGGCCGGGCGGTAACGCTGGCAGTAGCTGTCGGCGCACAGGAACGAGCCGCCCTTGATCACCTTGCGGGGGATGCGGAACTGCGGCTGGTTGGGGTCGAAGCTCGCCTCGACGTCGGGGCCGCGAGGGTTCGACGGCACACAACAGGGTTTGTCTGCGTCATCGGGGTGCCGCGCCGAATACCAGTCGGTCGTCCATTCCCACACGTTGCCCGCCATGTCGAACAGCCCGAAGCCGTTCGGCGGGAACGACCCGACGGGAGCAGTTCCCGCAAATCCGTCGGCGGCACTGTTGCGCCACGGGAAGTCGCCCTGCCAGAAGTTGGCGAGAAATCGCCCGTCGGGGACCGCGTCGTCGCCCCACACGAAGGCGAGGCCGTGGGCGCCGCCGCGTGCGGCGTACTCCCACTGAGCTTCGGTGGGGAGTGCCTCATGCGCCCACGCCGCGTATGCCTCGGCGTCCTCGTACGCCACGTGCACGACGGGATGGTCGAGCCGGTCGTCGATCGACGAGCTCGGCCCCTCGGGGTGTTGCCACGACGCGCCAGGGGTCCAGGTCCACCACTGGCTGAGGTGCCGCAGGTCGACCGGACCGGGCGTCATCGTGAACACCAAGGACCCTGCGACCAGGTTCTCCGGCGGTGCCCCCGGGAAGTCCGCGGGGTCGAGGGGCCGCTCGGCGACGGTGAGGTACCCGCTCGCTTCGACGAACGCGGCGAACTCGCGGTTCGTCACGGTCGTCGGGCTGATCGAGAAGGCGTCGACGCGCACTGCGTGCGCGGGCGCCTCCTCCGGATAGTGGTCGTTCGACCCCATGCGGAACGTGCCCGCCGGGATCTCGATCACCGGCTGGCGACTCCGGCCTGCAGCTTTTCCATCACCTTGGCCACGTTGAAGCTCGCCGGTTCCTGACGCGGCGGGAACTCGACCAACGTGGTGAGCATGTTCGCCACGAACATCTGTGCCGGCACCAGGACCCACGCTCGGTCGAGCAACCAGTCGTAGTAGGTGTTCGACGTGATGTCGGCGCGTTCGTACGGGTCCGTGCGCAGATTGAAGATCTTGGGGACTCGCAGCTCGGTGAAGGGCTCGGCCCAGATCTGCAGCGTCCCGGTGGCGCGCTGCTCCATGAACACGACCTTCCAGTTGTCGTAGCGCAGCGCGGTGAGGTCGCCATCGTCGGACACGTAGAAGAAGTGCTGGCGAGGGCTGTCGTCGGCCGCGCCGGTGAGGTATTCGAGCTGGTTGTGGCCGTCGAGATGGACCTTGTAGGTCGTGCCGTTCAGCTCGGCGCCCACCTTGAGCTCGTCCTGGATGTCGGCATCTCCAGCGGCCGCGAGGAACGTGACGAACCAGTCGTTGTGGCTGATGATCCCGTTGCGCACTTCACCTGCCGGGATGTGCCCGGGCCACCGCACGACTGCCGGCACGCGGTAGGCGCCCTCCCAGTTGGAGTTCTTCTCGCTCCGGAACGGGGTCATGCCCGCATCGGGCCAGGTGTTGATGTGCGGGCCGTTGTCGGTCGAGTACACGACGATCGTGTCGTCGGCCAGGCCCTGCTCGTCGAGGTAGTCGAGGATCCGGCCGACGAGTTCGTCGTGGTCGACCATCACGTCGTGGTACACCGACTGCCAACGCCCGGCCTTGCCCCGACTGCCGTCTTTGATGTGCGTCCGGAAGTGCATGTGCGTGGTGTTGAACCAGACGAAGAACGGCGTGTCGTTCTCCTTGGCGTCGCCCATGAAACGCAGTGCCTCCGGGAGGATCTCCTCGTCGACGGTCTTCATCCGCTCGCGGGTGAGCGGGCCGGTGTCCTCGATACGTTGCGTGCCGTCACCGTTCGCCCACGAGTGGATCACACCACGAGGTCCGAACGCCGTGCGGAAGTTCGGGAAGTCCTGCTCGTTCGGATAGTCGTCGAGCTCCGGCTCCTCCTCGGCGTTGAGGTGGTAGAGGTTGCCGAAGAACTCGTCGAAGCCGTGCATCGTCGGCAGGAACTCGTCCTTGTCACCGAGGTGGTTCTTGCCGAACTGGCCGGTCGTGTAGCCCTGCGCCTTGAGCGCGGTGGCGATCGTGGGGTCCTCCGGCCGGATGCCGATGTCGGCGCCCGGGAAACCGACCTTGGTGAGCCCGGTCCGGTACGGGTTCTGGCCGGTGATGAATGCCGCCCGTCCGGCGGTGCAGCTCTGCTCGCCGTAGTAGTCGGTGAAGCGGACGCCCTCCTCGGCGATGCGGTCGATGTTCGGGGTGCGGTACCCCATCAACCCGTCGCTGTAGCAGCTCAGGTTGGAGATCCCGATGTCATCGCCCCAGATGACGAGGATGTTCGGCTTGCCGTTCGGCATCAGTGCTCCTGTGGTTCAGCGGGTGGATGCCGTGACAGTACCGCGCTCGAGGAGTCGTGGTCGCCGTCAGCCGGCACCTTGCACGAGCACGGGACAGACGCAGTGGCGCACGACGTGGTCCGAGGTGGAGCCCATCAGCGCCCGCTTGATGCCGCTGCGCCCATGGGTGCCCAGCACGACGACGCTGGCGGGAAGGGTCTCGGCGAGCCGGCAGATCTCCCGACCAGCGTCGCCGACTGCCACGATCGTCTCGACATCGACGAGGCCCAGGGCGGCCACCGTTTCCTCGAGGTGTGCCTGCGCGGCGGCGTGTTGGGCGTCGACGAGGTCGTTCTTCTCGTCGTAGGTCATCACACCACCAGCGAATCCGGTGCCCGTGACGAGCGTGGGATCGATGGGTGACGCAACCGAGACCACCACGACGCGTTCGGGCGGCGCCAAGAGGTCGAGTCCCTGGCGGATCGCGCTCGTCGCGAGATCGGAACCATCGGTACAGAGCAGGGCGAGAGAAGCGGCCATGGGCGGAGTCTGGCAGGCGGGCGATGGTCGCACCAGGGTCCGACTGCTCTGCAAGAGTGTGGTGATGAACGACATCGTGGTCGGCACCATCGCTCTGTTGACCGGGTCCGTCTTCTGCTTTCGCGGGTATCTCGCCATGCGAGTGGTGATCCCGCTGTGGGGTGCGTTCGCGGGCTTCATGCTCGGCGCCGGCATGGTGTCCGGCGATGCCGGATTCCTCGGCAACGCCCTGGGGTGGGCGGTCGGCTTCGGTCTCGCGATCGTGTTCGGTGTGATCGCGTACCTGTACTACGCGGTGTCGGTCGTGATCGGCATGATGGGGATCGGGTTCGTCCTCGGCACGAGTCTGATGGTGGCGCTCGGTGTGAGCTGGTCCTGGCTGATCGTGTTGAGCGGCGTGGTCCTGGCCGTGGCCTTGGCGTTCGTGGCGATCGCCGGTGACCTTCCGATGGTGCTGCTGACGGTCCTCACGGCGCTGGCAGGGGCGAGCGCCATCGTCGCTGGGCTGATGCTGTTCGTGGGCACCTTCGACGCCGACGACTTCAGCATCGGCTCGACCACCGAGTACGTCGCCGACGACTGGTGGTGGTTCGTGATCTACGGCGGGCTCGTCGTGGGCGGGATCATCGCGCAGTTCACGGATGTCGACCGTCGGCGCGAGACGTTGCGCGAGGCATGGTCGACCGGCGTCGGCCCGATCGGTCCGACGTCGGCCACGTCGGACTGGTAGCCGCCCCTCACCGTGAGTGACGACACCACCGATTGCGAGCTGCGCGACGACTGGCTCCTCGAACAGGACGTCAACGCCTGGACGTCGCTCGCGTACGTCGCCGCCGGGATGGTGCTGGGCTGGGAGGTCTTCCGCTCGCGCCTGCCGAGGGCTGCGTACGGCCTGGCCGCAGTGGTGGCGGTCGAAGGCGTCGGCAGCTTCTTGTACCACGGCGCAGCGGGTGACCTGAGCCAGTTCCTGCACGACGTCGCGCTGATCGCCGCGCTGTGCTTCATCGCTGGCTGGCACGTCGGACGACTGCGCGGCCGAGCCGACGCCGGATCGCTCATCGGACTGTTCTCGGGCGGGCTCGTGGCGACTGCGATGTGGGTGTTCGTACGGGACGCCACCAATGTCATCGTCGCCGTCGCACTGGTCGTCATCGTGATCGCGTCACTGGTCGCTCGCCGTCGTGGCATGGCTGCGGTGTGGTCATGGCCGCTGATCGCCTTCGGGGCCGTCGCCGTGACGTCCTGGGGTCTCGGCCGACCCGACTCACCGCTCTGCGACGCCGAGTCGCTACTCCAGCCGCACGGGCTGTGGCACGTCCTGACCGCAACCGTCGCGCTGGCATGGGCCGATCGGGCGTACGCCGCAGGTGCTCCCGATCGCGCGCCGCGCCTGTTCCGACGCTTCACCGACCGCACGCTCGGCGTGATGGCCCGAGGTCTCGTTCTCGCATTCCACCGATCGGTCGAGGTCCGATGGCGCGAGCGACTCCCGAACGACCGCCCGGTACTGATCGTGGCCAACCACGGCAATGGCTTCGTCGATCCCGTGGTCGTGGCCGGCGTGCTCGGACGCCTGCCACGATTCCTCGGCAAGGCGGCGCTGTGGAAGGTCGTCGTTGCCCGACCGTTCCTGTGGCTCGCCGGTGTGCTCCCGATCTTCCGTACCGCCGACGGTGATCGGGCGACCGACAATGCGTCCGTGTTCGCCGCCTGCCACGAGGAGCTGGCGCAGCGTGCGACCGTGGCGATCTTCCCGGAGGGCACCACGGGCGACCGACCTGCGCTCGACCGGGTCAAGTCGGGGGCATCGCGCATCGCGCTCGGCGCGCTCCCCACCGCCCCCGACGTGGTGATCGTCCCGATCGGCATGGCGTTCGAGAGCAAGGTCGAGACACGCAGCCGAGCGGTCGTGATGTTCGGCGATCCGATCGACGTCGCGGAGTTCGCAGGCCGAGGCCTCGGCGACGACGGTGAACCTGACCCGTCCGACGCTGCTGCGCTGACGGCACGGATCACCGACGCACTCGAGCGGGTGTCCCCGCAGTTCGCGAGCATCGAAGAACGCGAGGTGCTG
The DNA here is from genome assembly GCA_041742555.1 of Ilumatobacteraceae bacterium. Taxonomy (GTDB): domain Bacteria; phylum Actinomycetota; class Acidimicrobiia; order Acidimicrobiales; family Ilumatobacteraceae; genus Sva-07. Next base: position 436 of record JBGSII010000450.1, on the reverse strand, counting down.
CGAGCTACCGCCCGCGAGGAACGCAGCGTTGCGACGGGCCGTCTCGAGGTGTCGTTCGCCGACGCCGAGATCGCCGCTCGCCGGATGGCGCTGGCCGAGCAGGCGACGCGGGACCGGGTCATGAACGCATACCGCGAGTACGCCACGCGCCTCCAGTTGCTCGGCATCAGGGCGCGCCAGCTCCACCCTCGGCGCGTGTCGGTCGGTCGGCTCGCGCTGTCGGTGGCGCTGCTGATCGTGGCGGGGTCGATGCTCGTCACCGTGACCGTGATCCACCTTCCCGCCATCCTGATCGTGGTCGTCGGGACCGGACTGGTGCGTTCGACCGCGACCAAGGGCACGGCGCGCATGTTGCTGGGGCTCGTGTCGCTGCTGACGACCTGGACGCTCGCGGGAGCCTGGCTCGCCGACGGGTGGGCAGCGGTCGCCACGGCGC
>JBGSII010000449.1:0-1705 GCA_041742555.1 Ilumatobacteraceae bacterium | reverse complement strand
GACGCGGCGGTGCTCGCGGCGGGCAACGAGTCGCAGTCCGTCGACCGTGCCGAGTTGCTCGTGACGACGGCACTGGCCGTGGGCGCCGACCGAGCGCTGGACGCCGCGCTTCGAAACGCCGACGTCCACGATCTCGCCGCGACGCTGCCGTTCGTGCAACTCCCAGCGCTTCCGGCGCACGCCCGTCGCGAGGCGAAGAAGCCCAAGCACTTCGTCGATCAACTGCGCGACGGCCTGCAGGTCCGGCTCGGCGTCGACGAGGTCGAGCTCGCCGAACTCGAACGCATCAGCGTTGCCAAAGCGGTGAGCTGGGTCGGCTTCGCCGTGCTGGCGTTGTTCCTGCTGACACTCGCCAGCAACTGGTCCGAGATCGTCGACACGATGTCAGGGCTGGATTGGATCTGGGTCGTGCCGATCGTCGCCGTCACGCTGATCGGCACCGTCGGCGGCGCGATGTCGCTGTCGGGCTCGGTGATCCGGCCCATCGCGCTCGGCGAGGCGACGATCGTGATGTTCGGGCAGTCGTTCCTCAATCGCTTCACTCCGATGAACGCCGGCGGCATGGCGATGCGGATTCGCTATCTCCAGAAGGGAGGGACCGATGGGACGGTGGCGACCGCTGCGATCGGCTTGACGTCCGTCGCGAGTGGTGTGATCCAGATCGTCTTCTTCGTGTTCTTCGTCACGGTCGCGAGCGCCGATCCGACGGGCGGACTGGAACTGACCAGCAGTGGGCCGGACCTCTCGATCGTCACCGTGTTCGCCGTCACGATCGCCATCGCGGCGATCGTGATCGTTGTCACGCCGAAGCTCCGCCGCTGGGTCATCGGATTCGTGAGGTCGACGTTCGCGAAGATCAGGACCGACTTCGGTGAACTCGCCCGGCGGCCGAGCAAGCTCTCGCTCCTGTTCGGTGGTCAGGCGGTGGCCAAGCTGTCGACGATCTTCGCGTTCGTGTGGTCGTGCCGTGCCTTCGACGTCGACCTGGCGTTCGTCGAACTCGCGGCGCTCTACATGGTTGCCAACACGATTGCCTCCGCCGTGCCGACTCCCGGTGGCGTGGGCGCGATCGAAGCAGCGCTCGTCTTCATGCTGACCAGCGCCGCGGTCGACGACCCGACCGCGTGGGCGGTGGTGGTTCTGTTCCGCTTGATCAACTTCTGGTTCCCGACGATTCCCGGCTACGTGGCCCTCAAGGTCAGCGAGCGCCGCGGGCTGGTCTGACCGGACGCGCTCGCACCGCCTACGCTTCGGACGTGCCCCCAGCAGGTCCTGTCATCGGTGTCGTCATGGGGTCGTCGAGCGACTGGCCCACGATGTCGGCGGCCGTCGACGTGCTGACCCGATTCGGCGTCGCTCACGAAGCTCGGGTGGTGAGTGCTCATCGGATGCCCGATGAGATGTTCTCGTACGCCGAAACGGCGTCCGAGCGCGGTCTGCGCGCGATCATCGCAGGTGCCGGAGGAGCAGCACACCTCCCTGGGATGCTGGCCGCCAAGACGACCGTTCCAGTGTTGGGTGTACCGGTGCCGTCACGGCACCTGTCGGGCCAGGACTCGCTCTACTCGATCGTGCAGATGCCAGCGGGCGTGCCGGTCGCGACGTTCGCGATCGGTGAGGCAGGCGCGACCAACGCCGGTCTCTTCGCGGTGGCGATGCTGGCGCTCGACGATGCGTCGCTGGCGTCGGCGCTCGCCTCGTACCG
>JBGSII010000448.1:0-5163 GCA_041742555.1 Ilumatobacteraceae bacterium | reverse complement strand
GCGGGTATCGACGGCGACCTCGCCGACGTGGATCCCGACCGAGCAGGCACGGTCTTGTTGCTCGGCTATCCCGATCGGCTCGCCGCTCGGCGGCGAACCGGCCAGTTCCAACTCCGTTCGGGCTCCGGGGCGTGGCTGCCCGACGATGATCCGCTGGCCGACGAAGCGTTCGTGGTCGCCGCCGACCTCGACGGCCGTGGTGACCGGGCCCGGATACGGCTCGCCGCCGCAGTCGATGGCGACGACGTGGTTACGGAGTTCGCCGACGCGATCACCGAACGCCGCACGCTCGACTGGGACTCCGATCGCGACGACCTCCTGCAGACGATCGAGCGGCGGCTCGGATCGATCCAGCTCGGCCGGCGCGTCGGACACCCCGAGGCGGGCGACGACACGACTGCGGCGTTGATGGCACGGGTCCGGGCGACACGGCTCGGCGTGCTGAACTGGAACGAGGTAGCGAGGTCACTCCGCGAGCGGGTCACCTTTCTCCACCGGACCGTCGGCGAACCATGGCCGGACTGGTCGGTCGAACGCCTGAGCGACACCGCCACCGAGTGGCTCGCCCCGTACCTTCCGGGCGCAACGGGACGCAGCGACCTCGAACGGCTCGACCTGGCCATGGTGCTGCGCAGCCAGCTCCCGTGGGAGGTCGGTGCCGAGCTCGACGAGGTCGCTCCGCCAGCGCTCACCCTGCCGAGCGGGCGATCGGTTCCGATCGACTACGGCGGCGACCAACCTGACGCGTTCGTGCGGGTCCAGGACCTGTTCGGGGTGACGGCCCACCCCACCGCAGGCGGCGTGCCGATCCGTCTGCACCTGCTGTCACCCGCCGACCGGCCCATCCAGGTCACCGCGGACCTGCCCGGCTTCTGGGCCGGCTCGTGGGCCGACGTGAAGAAGGACATGGCCGGGAGGTACCCGAAGCACCAGTGGCCGGACGACCCCGCCAGTGCCGACCCCAAACGCATGAAGGACCGATGATCTTCGGCCTGTCGGTCGGGATGGCGATCGCCTGTGTCGCCGTCGTCTACGTCGGCTCGACGGTGCAGGCTTCGATCGGCATCGGGCTGGGCATGATCGCGTCGCCGATGCTGTTGTTGGCCGATCCCGACTTCATCCCGGCAGCGGTCATGCTGGCCGTGCTCCCCTTGACGTTCACGATCGCATGGGTCGACCGAAGCCACATCGCGCCGCGAGAGGTGGGCTTCGCCATCATCGGTCGCATTCCCGGCACGATCGCCGGGGCGCTGGTCGTGGCATCGCTCTCCGATGACCTGCTCGCCGTGCTCGTCGCCGGATCGGTGCTGCTGGCCGTGGTGGCATCGATCACCGGGCGCCTGTTCGAGCCGACCGATCGGTCACTCGTCGTCGCCGGGCTCGCGTCGGGCTTCGCCGGGACGACGACCGGCGTGGGCGGCCCGCCGATGGCGTTGACCTACCAGAACAGCGATCCAGCCACGATGCGCGCGACGGTCTCGGCCTTCTTCTCGATCGGCTCGGTGATGTCGATCGCCGCTCTCTGGCTCGCCGGTGAGATCGGAGTGCGCCAGTTGCAGCTGACGGCGCTGATCCTGCCAGGTGTCGCGCTCGGCGTCGTGACCGCCCGGCTCGTGAAGGACCATCTCCGACCCGAGGTCGTGCGCCCTGCGGTGCTCGTGATCTGCACCGCTGCCGCCATCGCCCTGCTCGTCGGGACGTTCTGATCCGGCGTCCGTCAATCACGGGAAGGACTGGCTGCCTCGCCCGACAGGTGGCTAGCTTGCCGCCGTGCGTCCTCGTCTCATCGCCATCGCCATCGTCTCCGTCCTCGGGGTCGCCGCCTGCGGCGGGAGCGACGACGGGGCCGCCCAGCCGTCGACTCCTCCTGCGACGGATGCCCCGGCCGTGACAGAACCGACCGTGGCCCCCGTCGAGACGACCGAGCCCGACATACCCGCCGGGACCGACGCCGCGCTCGAGCCGTTCGAGGTGTTGCCGTTCGGGCCGTACGACGTGGGCGTCCAGACGATCACGATCAACGCCGGCAGCGAGCGGCCCCTGACGCTCGACGTCTGGTTCCCCGTCGACGACGCCGGCGACGCGCCGCCGCACCAGTACTCCTTCCTTCCCGAACTCGTCGACGTCTCCGACAGCGCCGTCAGCATCGACCCGGCAGCGATCTCCGCCGACGGCCCCTTCCCACTCGTGGTCTACTCCCACGGCAGTGGCGGGCTGCGGTACATCGCGTCGGACTACACCGAGACGATCGCCAGCTACGGGTACCTCGTCGTCGCCCCGGACCACACCGGTAACACGGCACTCGATCAGCTGCTCTGTTCACGAGCCGACGGCGCGACGAACGCGTTCAATCGCCCGAACGACATCCGGACGATCATCGACGCGATGACCAACCCGGAGAGCCCGGAGACCGCTGCGTTCGTGACGAGCGTCGATCCCGAGAACATCGCGCTCACCGGGCACTCGGTCGGAGGGTTCACGACGTACGCCGCGGTCACCGGGTTCGAGAACGAACTCGGCGCAGTACCCGCCGATGGTCGCATCGACGCGATCATCCCACTCGCTCCGGCGCTCGGCGGCGAGCGCCCGCCCGAGACCGAGGAGGAGAACGCGGAGGAGGACGACGAGCAGGCTTTCGTCGACCCCTGCGCCGACCCCGCGACCACCGAGTCGACGGTCACGCCCACCCCCGAGGAGATCGAGGCCGCGCGCAATCGAGTGTCGATCACCGACGAGCAGCTCGCATCGGTGACCGTTCCGGCGCTCGTCATGGTCGGCAGCGACGACGCGAGCACGCCGGTGGTCCCGAACGTCACGAGGGCGTGGGAGCTCAGCAACAGCGATCCGCTCTACCGGGTCGAACTGGTCGCGGGCCAGCACCAGAGCTTCAGCAACGCCTGCCGATATCTCGCACTGATCCCCACGTGGCCCCAAGAGCTCCAGGATCTCGCCGGGCCGTTCCTGACCTCTCAAGCCGCCAGTGGTTGTGGCGAGGGAATCATGGACATCAGCCGCGCGCAGGACCTGACGAACACGTTCGCCATCTCGTTCCTCGAGTCGATCTTCCGCGACGGCGAGATGATCGACCCCGAGACCACGGAGATCCCCGACGACGTCGTCTTCATGGTCAAGTGACTCCGTTCTCGTGAACTCGTGCGGGAATAGATCCCGCACGAGTTCACCAGAAGCGGTGCGAGAGCGGCTTCCAGCGACGGCGTGCCCGGTCGTAGGCTCGACGGCATGGCTGAGGTCTCCCCGTTCCAGTACACCGAGCTGCTCCCGCTGGGCGCCGACGACACCGAGTACCGGCTCGTCACCACCGAGGGCGTGTCCACGTTCGAGACGCCCGAAGGCACGTTCCTCAAGGTCGAGCCCGAGGCGATCCGGCGCCTGACCGCCGAGGCGATGCACGACATCGCCCACTTCCTGCGCTCGGGCCACCTCCAGCAGTTGCGCAACATCCTCGACGACCCCGAGGCCTCCGACAACGACCGATTCGTCGCCCTCGACCTGCTGAAGAACGCAGCGATCGCCGCCGGTGGGGTGCTGCCCATGTGTCAGGACACCGGCACCGCGATCATCAAGGGCAAGAAGGGCCAGTTCGTGTTCACGGGGGGCGGCGACGAGGAGGCGATCGCCCACGGCGTGTACGACACCTACCAGACGTCGAACCTCCGCTACAGCCAGATGGCGCCGCTCGACATGTACACGGAGAAGAACACCGGCACGAACCTTCCCGCGGAGATCAAGATCTCGGCGATCGACGGTGACGCGTACAAATTCCTGTTCATGGCCAAGGGCGGCGGCTCGGCCAACAAGAGCTACCTCTACCAGGAGACCAAGGCGTTGCTGAACGAGGCGACGCTGCTGCCGTGGATTTTCGACAAGATGCAGTCGCTGGGAACCTCCGCCTGCCCGCCGTACCACCTGGCGGTCGTCATCGGCGGGACGTCGGCCGAGTTCGCCGTCGAAACCGCCAAGCTCGCATCGACCCGCTACCTCGACTCACTGCCGACCACCGGTTCGCCCGACGGTCATGCGTTCCGCGACCTCGACCTCGAACAACAGGTGCTGAAGCTGAGCCAGTCCACCGGCATCGGCGCCCAGTTCGGCGGCAAGTACTTCTGCCACGACGTCCGGATCATCCGACTGCCCCGTCACGGGGCCTCGTGCCCGGTCGCCATCGCCGTGTCGTGCTCGGCCGACCGCCAGGCCCTCGGCAAAATCACCAAGGACGGTGTCTTCCTCGAACAGCTCGAACACGATCCCGCCCGGTTCCTGCCCGAGGTCGGCGACGAGCACCTCGGTGACGCCGAGCCGGTGCGCATCGATCTCAACCGGCCGATGCACGACATCCTCGCCGAGCTCTCGCAGTACCCGGTGACGACCCGGGTGATGCTGACCGGGCCGATGGTGGTCGCCCGCGACATCGCCCACGCGAAGATCAAGGAGCGGCTCGACGCCGGCGAGGAGATGCCGCAGTACCTCAAGGACCACGCCGTGTACTACGCCGGGCCGGCCAAGACGCCGGAGGGGTACGCCTCGGGCTCGTTCGGCCCGACGACCGCCGGCCGGATGGACAGCTACGTCGAGCAGTTCCAAGCCGCTCGCGGATCGATGGTGATGCTCGCGAAGGGCAATCGGTCCAAGCAGGTCACGGACTCGTGCGCCGCGAACGGCGGGTTCTACCTCGGATCGATCGGTGGACCTGCCGCCCGGCTGGCGCTCGACAACATCCGCAAGGTCGAGGTGCTCGAGTATCCGGAACTCGGGATGGAGGCGGTCTGGAAGATCGAGGTCGAGGACTTCCCGGCGTTCATCGTCGTCGACGACAAGGGCAACGACTTCTACGCCGACGTCCGCGCCGCCGCGTCGATGCCCGTCTCCCTGCGCTGAGTGTTACATCTGGGGTCTGACCCCAGATGTAACGCTCAGAGCTCGGCGGCGAGGGCGCCCAATCGGCGTTCGCCTTCGGGGGTCTGGCCGCCGGCGTCGAGGAACCTCTGCATCCGCAGTTGGGTCTCGTCGCTGGCGAGCGTCGCGTTGAAGGCGACCGTCTCGGCGAGCAGGTCCGACTCGACGCCGACCTCCGCCCGAACGACGCTCGCCTTCGCCGCGGCCACCGCTTCGGGCACGAACCCGGCGATACGCCCGGCGAGCCGA
>JBGSII010000447.1:0-2092 GCA_041742555.1 Ilumatobacteraceae bacterium | reverse complement strand
GCGCTTCGGGCGCGGCGATGCGGAAATCGGCGGCCATCGCCACCCCGAGTCCGCCACCGATCGCCGCACCCTGGATTGCGGCGACGATCGGTTTGCGAGTGCGGAACAGCCGCACCGCGGAGCGATACAGATCACCGGTCGAGTCGGCAGGGCCGGCCGACGCGAAGTCGGCGCCGGCACAGAAGTGCTTGCCCTCGGCCGCCAGCACGATCGCCCGGCACGACGCCTCGGCGTCCAACGCCTCGAAGGCCTCGGCCAGCTCGGTGATCATCGCCGCCGAGAAGAAGTTGTTCGGAGGCCGACACAACGTGACGGTCGCGACGTGGTCGTCCGACAGCGACACTCCGACGAACGGGTCGGCCATCAGTGCAGATTCCGGCCGAACAGATCGAGCATCGCCGCCCAGTGGCGGGCGTCGGCCGCGGCGTCGTACGCGGGCCGATCGTCGAACGCAAAGCCGTGGTGGGTGCCCCAGTAGCGCTCGACGCGGCCACGGACGTCGGCCGCCTGCATCTCGGCCTCGAAGCGGTCGACCATCTCCAGAGGCACGTAGTCGTCGTGCTCGGCCGCTGCGACGTAGAGCTCGCCGGCGATCTCGCCCAGCCGCAGGTGCGGCGAGTCGGACGCGTCGACGTGCAGCCGGACGCCGAAGAAGGAGGCCGCGGCCTTCACGTGCTCGGGATACTCGGCCGCGGCCCAGATCGAGAAGGGCCCGCTCATGCAGTAGCCGACGACACCGACACGCGAGGCGTCGGCCACAGGGTCGTTCGCGGCGTGGGCGAGCAGCACCCCGGCGTCACGGCCGACCTTGCGGTTGCCGAGGTCGCCCATCAGCTCGACCATCCGCTGAAACGACTCCTTGCTGGCGAAGTCGAGCTGGAACTCCACGGTGGTGCGGTAGTACAGGTTGGGCAGCAGCACGTAGTAGCCGTTCGACGCGATGCGCCGCGCCATGTCGTGCAGCAGCGGCCGCTTTCCCGGCGCGTCCATCAGGAACAGCACGACGGGGTGCGGGCCGTCAACGCCGGGATGGACGACGAAGGTTCCCATCATCCCGTCGTCGGTCGGAATCTCGATGTCGGCTTCGACCATCCTCCGACGGTACTCACCCTGTCTTTCCGGACCCGACCCCAAAAGACAGGGTGAGTACCGTCGGGTCCGTGACGGAGCAACAGCCGACCGAGTCGGAGCTGCGGACCGAGGTGCGTGCATGGCTGGATGCCAGCTGGGACCCTGAACTCCCACTGGTGCAGTGGCGCTCACTTCTCGTCGACGCGGGTTGGGCGGTGCCGTCGTGGCCGGTCGCATGGCATGGACGTGGGCTTCCCGCGTGGGCCGACCAGCTGGTCGCGAACGAGATCCGCCGGGCCGGTGCGGTGGGGACACCACTCGGTGCCGGTATGTCGCTCGCCGCCCCGACGATCATGACCCACGGCTCCGACGAGCTGCGCTCGCGCATCCTGCGCCCGACGATCACCGGCGAGGCGACCTGGACGCAGCTGTTCAGCGAACCCGGCGCCGGATCTGACCTCGCCGGACTCAGCACGATGGCGGTGCGCGACGGCGACGACTTCGCGATCAGCGGCCAGAAGGTCTGGAACACGAGCGCCCGTCACGCCGACTACGGGATGCTGCTCGCCCGCACCGACTGGGACGTCCCCAAGCATCAGGGCATCAGCTACTTCGTCCTGCCGATGGACCAGCCCGGAGTGGAGGTCCGCCCGATCCTGCAGATGAACCGTCACTCGTCGTTCAACGAGGTGTTCCTCACCGATGCCCGCGTCCCTGCAGCCAACCTCGTCGGCGACCTCGGCGACGGCTGGCGCGTCGCCCGAACGACGCTGATGCACGAGCGGACGTTCGCCACGGTGCGGCGACCGTCGTTCACGGAGGGAGCGAGGGGTCGCACGATCGAGGAGGCCGCCGCGGAGGCGGCCGAGCATTTCGCCACGTACGCGTGGTACCCACAGCGGGCCGGGCGCGCCGACCTCGTGGTCGAACGGGCACGTACGATCCGACGCGCCGACGACCCGCTCGTCCGTCAGGCGATCGCCCAGTTGGTGTCGTTCCAGCGCGCCAGCGAATGGACCGC
>JBGSII010000446.1:0-4071 GCA_041742555.1 Ilumatobacteraceae bacterium | reverse complement strand
GTCCTCGCTCGAGCGGCACACGCCAGACCGAGCGCACCGGCCAGGCGACATTCCGGACCCACGGCGGCAGCGAACCGGCTCATCGCCAGACGCACATGGAGCGTCCGACCTCCTCGCCGAGCCGCACCACGCCGCGATCGGATGTCCGGCGCCGGCGGAGCAACGTGTTGTTCCTGCTCGTCGTCACGACCGCGTGCACGCTGTTTCTGGCTGCGACCACCTCGTCGACGGTGTTGTTGTACGTGTTCGCCTTGTCGTTCCTCGCGGTGTGCGGCTACGTCTATCTCCTCGCTCAACTGCGTCAGCGCGAAGCCTCGGGATGGGGCGACGGCTGGCTCGAGCACCGCTGAGCGATCCGACGATTCGCGGCGCCGACCGGTGGGGGAGCCCGCTACACTCCTCGAAGCCTTTGGGGCTATAGCTCAGTTGGTAGAGCGCGTCGTTCGCAATGACGAGGTCAAGGGTTCGATTCCCTTTAGCTCCACAAGACCGTTTCCGGACGTTCGCCGAAACCTGCGAACGTCCGGAGAATAGGCCCTCTACCAGGGGGAACGTCCGCTGAGATGCGTCGACGTGCGAATCCGTTGCTGGAGCGTTACTCCACCGGTCACTCCACCACCCGCTAGCGTTACTCCACCGGTTACTCCACCGCCTTCGATGGTGGAGCAGCCCAGCAAGAGGGGAGTCACGCCGTGCCGAAGCAGCCTCGGGGCAAGCGAATCGGGTCCAATGACCACGAATTCGCCGTCGTGTCCAAGAACTCGAACGGCGATGGCTCGGTCTATTTCGAGCCGGGACGCACCGAGAAGGGCGGTCGGGTCCGCAAGGGGATGTGGCGGGCGACGTACCGCGACGCTGCCGGAACGATCAAGCGAGTGTCGGCGTCGACACGTGTGCAGGCCGAAGCGCGACGCGCCGAGAAGCTCGCCGAGATCGATGCAACACCCAAGGTCGGCAGCCGCTTCTCGCGGGACACCACGGTGGCAGAGCTGATCGAGTGGTGGCTCGACTCGGTCGCACGGCATCAGGTGAAGACCTCGACGCTCGACAGCTATCGACGCTTCGCCGGCTACCTCGCCGACGACATCGGTGCGCTCCCCGTTGTCGACGTCGGCGCCGAGACGATCACGGCCTGGCAGTCGAAGTTGCTCGACAAATACGCACCGTTCACCGTGCTCAACTGCCGCAAGGTCTGCCGACAAGCGTTCATGGAAGCCGTCAAGGTCGGCCTCATCGCCTCCAGCCCGTTCGATCTGGTGAAGGCCCCGAAGGCCAAGCGGGTGAATGCCGGCCGAGCACTCACTCCCGGTGAAGCGAAGGCGCTCATCCGTGCTGCTGAACCACTCCGGCTCGGTGCGGCAGTCACACTGCTGTTCTGCCAGGGCTGGCGAGCGAGCGAGGTGCTCGGTCTCGCGTGGGAGGACCTGGACCTCGAGGCCGGCACCGCCCAGATCCGGCGTGGTGTCTCGTACTCGACATCCGTCGGCACCGCGCTCGGCTCGACGAAGACCTCCGGCGCCGAGGGCATCCACTACCTCGCGCCGATCTCGGTCGAGCGGCTGCGCCGGCGCCGCGAAGAACAGGAGGCCGAGCGTGCGCTGATGGGGGCCGAGTGGCCCGAGCATCGCTACGAGGGCGAGGTCGTGTCGATGGTGTTCACGACCAGCCATGGCGGACTCGCCAACCGCCAGGCGGTGACCAAGGAGATCGGACGTGCCGCCAAGGCGGCGGGCCTCGATCCGACCGGTCTCGCGAGCCACAGCGGTCGGCGCACCGTGGTGACAGCGCTCTACGCCCACGGTGGGCTCGACCTGGCCGACGTCGCCCGACATGTCGGACACGCCAACCCGTCGACGACGGCGGGCTACGTCCGCAGCCTCGGTCGCCGCCCGTCGGACACTGCTCGCCAGGCAGCTCAATTGCTCGACCCGTCGATGAGCTGACGGGCGCGCCCGTATTCAGTCCGCCTGGTCGATGCGGGCGATGAAGTCGGCGAGGTAGTCCACGGCTGCGTCGACGTCGCTCGGGGCACCGGGGTGTGCGTCGCTGAGGCGTGGGTAGTCGCGTCGCCACGAGGTCGAGGCTTCGACTACCGGCGGCCAGGTGTGGAGCTGGCGGCGCGCGAACGTCTGCAGCGCGGCGGCCTTCACGTCGGCGAGCTGTTGCGGCTCGAGCAGAGCTTCGAGTAGCCAGATGTCGATCACGTCGCGGACACGGTCGTTGCCGCCCGCTCGGGGCTCCGTGCAGGCGTGGAGCTTCTGAGCGATCTGGTACGGGAGGTCGAGGCACGGCACGAGTCCCGGCGGGTCGATCGAGAACGAGGCGAGAGCAATCCCGGCCGGCTCGACGAGTTCGTGATGGCGAGCCGAGGTCTCGTCGATCGCGACTTCGAACGCGATCGTGCCGAACTCCCGACCCTCGTAGCGCACTTGGAGCGGAACCCGCCAGGGGGTGTAGCCGAGTCCGGGGATGTCGATCGGAGTCGGCGCGGACTTGCGACTGACCGTGAACCCACTCCAGGTCGTGTCAGCGGTCGCCGCGTCGAAACGTTCGAGCCAGTCGTCGAAGTGGCCCCGGAACGCCACATCGAGATCGGTGGTGGCGCGGGCCGAGATCCCGAGCCGGAGTTGCATGGCCGTGCCGCCCTTCACGATGAACAGATGGCCACCGTCGTCGTGGCGGACGTCGTCGAGCAGCGCGCACACAGCGGCAACGCGGACGAGGTGCATGACTCGTTGGGGGAGTTGTCCGATCTCGTCGGCGTGGCGCTGCAGGAGTCGTTGGAACTCCTTCGAACTCCGTGGCCGCTCGTTCATGACACGGTCGTCGCGCCGATCGCTTCGACGAGGCGCTCGCGGTCGCTCTTGTTGATTGCGCCGCGACCGGCTGCAGTGTTGATGGCCTGGCGCAGGAGGTATTCGGGAACGAGGTCGACACAGTCGTCGAGCGTCCTTCGGATCGTGGTGAGCACAATGGCGTCGAGCCGGGTGATGTCGCTGTCGGCGAGGTCGCTCTTGTGGAGTTCGTACTGGTCGCCCCCGGCGCGGCTGATTCGATAGCTGGTCGGGATGGTGACGTGGATCGCCGTCGGGTTGATGTCGCACAACTCGTGAACGAGGAGTGCTGAGTCGTGTGAGATCACGCCGCGACCCGCCGCCCAGAACCGGGCAAGGATGAACTCGTCGTACCGGTCACGAGGAAGTTCGGGCACGCGGTAGACGCCGTGCGCGGCTGATTCGAGCGTGCCTCGGGCAACCATCTTGCGGAGCTCGACCGCCGGGACGTCGACCATCGAGGGTGTGACGTAGCCGCCGTTGTCAACGGCAGCGTCGATGACGGCGCTCCAGTATTTCCCCGGCATTGCGAAAACAGTACCAAAAACGTACTGTTCCCGCAACGGGTCACTGGTGACTCTCGGCGACCCGACGAGCGACGAAGTCCTCGATGTGCTCGATCGTGAAGCGAACGCTCCGCCCGATGCGAATCGGCGTGAGCTGCTCGTTCCAGATGAGTTGGTAGATCGATGACCGACTGATGGCGAGGATCGCTGCAGCCTGAGCGATGCTGATGAGCAGGGGGCGGGTCTCCCGGTCGTGGTCGATGGGCGTGGCCGATGTTGTTGTCATGTCCGTGTAAAGGCACCGCAGCACACGATGTGAGACAACTACGAATCGGCTCGTACTGAACACGATCGACGGATCCGGTCCGCGCGTGATCGTGCGAACCGTCGTGCGAGGCGGCACGATCGCCCCTGTCGGGCGACTGCGAGCGGGAGACGTGAGTGCTGCGTTCGCCCGCCGCTGAGGGGACTCGCACACGGCGCCCATCCGTCGACTCGAGCGAGGGAGCCGAGGGCCGGGCTCGTCGGCCGTGTCGACATGTCTCGGATTCGTTTGTCGCGTTCTGTGGCACAGGCCGCCTTTACCTCGGTATGGGGTACAACCGTCGACCCGCGCAGGTCGGCAACCGCGCTGGCCAGGATGAGGCTGCAGCCGACGGAGCAGTTCGTTGCGCGTCCAGGCGCCTGGCGGTCGAGCAAGCAGACGCCCTGAGGCAGAGCTGTGGCGTGTC
>JBGSII010000445.1:0-36792 GCA_041742555.1 Ilumatobacteraceae bacterium | reverse complement strand
ATCCGGCCGCTCGTCGTTCTTGTCGTTCGACGGTGTCGCCACCGTCACATCATGGTTGGTCATGGTTACCTGTCCTTCTCGCCGAGCGGATCGCTCAGCGTTTCAGGCCAAACCAGTTACACCGCGGATCTGACAGTCCCCACGTAGTTCGTGGGCGCCGGCTCCGAGGATCACGAATTGGTGGATGCGCTCGGGTTGTCGCAGTCACGGACACGGATCGAAGGGAGCCGGATCGAACGGCAGCGCCGGTGGAAGGGCGAGGCCGATCAGGGGCGGCTTGAGCGGATGGGTGTTGCCGTCCGGGTCGACGAGGATGAAGTGGCCGGCCCCGAGGGGCTGGATACTCCAGTGCTGTTCGTGCAGCCAGTGATGGTGGTACCAGCAAGCGAGCACGAGGTCGTCGAGGTCGGTGTTGCCGTCGTCGGCCCAGTGGATGCTGTGGTGGGCGTCGCAGCCACCGGGCGGGATGGGGCAGCCGAGGATGCGGCAGCCATGGTCGCGTAGTGCGAGCGCGTCGAACTGGGTGTCGGACACCGTGCGGGTTTGGCGTCCGTAGTCGAGGATCGTGCTGTCGGGGCCGGTGATGAGCCGGTGGATGCCAGCATCGCAGGCGATCCGCCGTACGGCCTGCGCGGTGAGGCTGGTGCGCCCGGAGTTGGTGTCGAGGGTGCCGCCCTTCGTGGCGGCGACGAGGTCGTCGTAGGCGACGGTGGCGACGACTTTGGGCCGGCTGCGCTTGGCGCCGGGTGCCGGTTCGAACTCGGCGAGTGCCTGTTTGGCCATTGCGACGAGTGCGTCGGCGCGTCGTTGGGCGGCGGTGCGCTCGTCGCCGTCAGCCCGTTGCGCAAGTGCGCGGATGGCCTCCTGGACGATTCGGAAGCCTTCGGGATCGAGCAGTCCGTCGAGTCGGCCCATGCCGTCGAGGAGCTCGGACAGGTGAAGGGAACGCGACTCGAGCTGGTCTTGAGCGGTTCGCTCGGCGCCGTCGGGGTCGGCATGAAGTTGCCACGTCTGCAGCACCATCTTGAAATCGCGGTGGGCGAGAGTCATCGCCCAGCCCGCCAGGAGCTCCTCGTCTCGTGCAAAGACATCCGCGATGTCGTCGTGCCAGGCGTCGGCGAGCAGTCGCACGGCCGATTCGGCGAGGAAGCCGTCGGCGAAGCGTTCCTTGACGATCGGCATTCGTTGGATCAGGTCGGCCAGGTGCAACGTGGTGCGCACGGCGCCGGGTGACTCGCCGGTGGTGGTGGTCAGCCAGGCGTGTGGCGAGCGGAAGCCGTGGATGTGCCAGCGGCCCGACTCGACCACGGCGTGGACGGCGTCGAGTTGGACGGCACGCGAGCGTCGCACAGCGACGGTGGCATCGTCGGCGACGTCGAGCATTGCGCCCCACTGCGTCGATGTCGCTGCCGAACTCATGCCTCCATCATGACGAGGGGGTGTCACAGAGTTGCGGGCGCCGGAACGTGTCACGAGCTGTTTCGCTGTTGCCTCGAGCTGGTCGTCTTGGCGGACACGTGGAGTTCGGCGAACTGGCCTCTGGAGCTGTGGTTCGTGAACTCAGGGAGGAGCTCGGCACGCAGGCTCGGGTCCGTGAGTTGCTCGGGGGTGTTGGAGCATCGCTTCGAGCTCGATGGCACGCCGGGACATGAGATCGCGTTCGTGCATCAGCACTCGACTCAGGCCCTCCTCGTGCACCGACAGCGGCGATTGGGTTCAGGGCGCAGGACGATTCGCTCAGCGTCGAGGCGCCGTCGCTGCTTCTGCTCATCATCAGCGCCAGAACGTCAGCAGGTCGACGAGGAACCGGACGATCGCACGCGGAAGGGTTCGTCTCGGCGGCGCTCATGCACTTCCCGACCTGGAGTGATCGGGGTCAGCGTCGTTCCCTCCGGAAGCGCTGACGACTCCGAGTCCCGGCTCCCACACCCTGGTCTCGGACGAGCTCGGTGGCCGCCCCGTCCGAGAACCACCGTTCATCCTGGCGTCCGCTCGGATCAATGAAGGTCGTGGCGTCTGACGCAACGCTCGGCGTTGTTCAGGACCGCGAGATCGTGATGTGGCCGGTGATGCACGAGACCGAGGCACCCCCGACCCAGATGTCGTCGCCGTCGCGTTCGACGAACACGCGGCCGGCACGAGCAACCGCCGTTCCTTGCGCGGCGACATACCGATCGGGAAGGGTGCCATTGCCGATCAGCCACATGGCGACCGCTGCGTTCAAGCTGCCGGTCACCGGATCCTCGGTGAGCCCTGAGTTGCCGGGAAAGAAGGCTCGGATCTCGACGTCGGGTTCGCCGGCGCCGGGGCGGTCGTGGAGGCCGACGACGCCGACGTCCCAACCGGCGAGCACGACCGGATCGGGTCGCACCGCGAGCACCTGCGCCGCCGAGCGAAGCAAGACGCCGCGCCAGTTCGGACCGTTGTCGCACCACGCGTGGTCGCGAATGTCAGCGCGATCGACCTGGAGGCCGCGAGCGATCACGTCGACCTCGTTCTCGGGCAGCGGGCCCGACCTGATCAACGGTGGGGCGGCGAAAGCGAGGCGATCGGATGCAGCGTCACGCCTGATCTGCACCAGCCCGACACCACACTCCTGCACGATGGTGTCGGCGTTCTTGGGTGTGCCCCCGTTGCGTAGCCAGGCGTGGCAGGTACCGAGCGTCGGGTGTCCGGCGAACGGCAGCTCGCGACCGGGACAGAAGATCCGCACCCGGTAGTCCGCTGCCGGGTCCGTCGCCGGAAGCACGAAGGTGCACTCCGACAGGTTCGTCCAGTCGGTGAACTGCTGCATCTGGTCGGTCGTCACGCCGCGTCCATCGAGTACGACCGCCACCGGGTTGCCGCGGTACGCGACCGCGGTGAACACGTCGACCTGTTCGAAACGGCGCTCCTCCATGGGCGTGCCCAACGTAGCCCGTCGCGCGCGCCTCGATCGGCCGGGGCGACGATCGTGTCGATCCTGCGCCCGCGCGTGTCCGCTGTGGCACGGTGTAGCCGAGATGAGTGACCTCTCCGACCTCGACATCCTCTTCGCCGCTGCCGATCTGGCTGATCGGGAGGCGATGCGAACGTGGCGCAGTGAGGACCTTGCCGTCGAGATCAAGCCCGATGGCTCACCGGTGTCGACCACCGACAAGAAGATCGAGCGGCTGCTGCGTCAGCTGCTCGCTGAGCATCGACCGCACGATCGGGTGCTCGGCGAGGAGGAGGGAGACACCGGATCCGGCGACCGCTGCTGGGTCCTCGACCCGATCGACGGCACGAGCAGCTTCGTCGCAGGCCGTCGGGCGTGGGGATCGCTGATCGCGCTGGAGGTGCGTGGTGAGCCCGTTGCGGGCATGGTGACGATGCCGGCCCTGGGACGGCGTTGGTGGGGGACCACCGCCGGTGGAGCGTTCTTCGCTCCCACCGTCGATGAACCAGCACAGCCGATCAGAGTGAGTGTTGAACGCGCGGCCGACATGATGCGTTGGTCGAGCGGCCCGACGATCGAGGAACTCGATGTCGGTGAGTGTGCTCGGCTCGATCGGTTCGCTGGACGAGGCCACTACGTGCCGAGAGACGAGTGGACGACCTACCCCGCGTTGATGGTTGCCGACAGTTCACTCGACGCAGCCGTGCATTTCGGACAGCGCTGGGACCACGCGGCGCTCGCCGCCGTGGTGGTCGCCGCCGGTGGCGACGTCGGCTACGACGCGCCGCCTGCCGACGGGCGACGCTTCGGTGCCACGTTCACCAACGGACGGCTGGAGCTGGCACCCGATTGACCTCGCGGGGACTGCCCAACGAGCTCCTGGTCGCTCGCGCCGCGCACGTGAGCCCGACGTACGAAAAGGGACCTTCGACCTGAGCACCCGGCCGTTCGACGACGGAGACTGTGCAGCGATGACCAGGGTCGTGAGCGAAACGTCGGTCGCCACGTCGCCGGTGATGCGCGGCATGTGGTTCGGTCTGGGATGGGCCGCAGTGGCGCTCGGGGCCATCGGCGTCGTGGTGCCAGGCTTGCCGACGACCGGATTCATGGTCGCGGCGGCGGCGTGTTTCGCTCGCTGCAGTCCCCGATTCGAGCAGTGGGTGCTTCACCTTCCTGGCGTCGGCAAGGCGGTCGGCGACTACCGAGCCGGCCTCGGGATGCCCCGACAGGCCAAGGTGGTCGCCCTCGCGATGATGACAGTCGCCGTCGCGGTCAGTGCCGTCGTGGTCGAACCCCTTGGGGTCAAGTTCGTCATCGTTGCGACGGGCATCGTCGGCTTCTGGTACCTCGTGCGACGCGTCCCCACCGCACCCGACCCTGGCTGAGTCGTCGCGGTTCGACCACCCGGCCGGTCAGCGGTCCGCGAGTTCGTGCGACGAGCCCGCAGGGGTTCGACCCGTCCCGAGCGCCAGCGGCACCTCCGCCTTGGACACGCGCAGGTTGAGCTTGAGGGTGCCGAGCATGATCCCGGGTTGGTGCAGCCAGTCGTTGCCGTCGCCGTACTCGATCGAGTCGAGCCGGTCCAGCAGCACACCCCACGCGATCTGCTGTTCGACTCGCGACAGGTTGGCGCCGGGACAGACCCGGGGGCCGGTCGAGAACGCAACGTGTCGGGTGAGCCCATCACGATCCAGATCGAGATCGAACGGACACGCGAACTCCTCGGCATCGACGTTCGCCGCTCCGAAACGAAGGTGCAACAGAGATCCCGCGGGCACCTCGACGTCCTGGAAGATCTCGTCTCGCGTGGTGACTCTCGTCGACAGCCCGTGGGTCGGTGACCGCATCCGCAGCCCCTCTTCGGTGAATGCCCTGACCTTCCCCCGGTCGTGACGGAGCTGATCGAACAGGCCCGGGTGCTCGCACAGCAGCTGAGCCTGCTCCTCGAGGGCGTACTGGGTCGTCTCGAGGCCGCCGATGATCATCGCGTGGACGATCCCGGCGATCTCGAGGTCGGTCAGCCGGCGATCGAGCGCCTCGTAGTGAACCTCGCAGAGGTAGCTGACCATGTCGTCGCGGGGGTCGAGACGCTTGGCCCGGACGTGCTCGTAGATGTACTCCTGGAATCCTTCGAGCCGGGCGAGCATGCCGGCGGTCTGCTCCGGGGTGAGCTCGTGCCGGAGCCCGCTCCCGTGGACGAAGGCCGTGACCACGGCGTCGCCCCACTCCGCGAGCTGCGGGATGTCCTCGAGCGGAAACCCGAGCAGGCTGGCCATCACCCGCTGGGGGAGCGGCCGCGCGAAGCGGCTGATGAACTCGACCTGGCCGTCGTCGATCCACTCGTCGAGCAGATCGTTCGCGTGTCGGGTGATCATGTCGCGGTGGCGCAACGCACCAGGCCCGACCCATGGGTCGGTGAGTTCCTTGCGGTGGCGGATGTAGAGCTCCTGCGTCGGACGCAGCGACACCATCGCCGCCTGCATCAGGTTGTGTGACGCGGCGAATGTCTCCTCGGCCGACATACCTCGGTCGGCCCAGGCGCCGACCCGGGCCTGGGTCAGGCTGGTGAACCGCACCGGGTCCTTCACGACCCGGGTGACGTCGGCGTGTCTGGTGAGCACGAATGCGTCCGTGCCCGGCGTGAGGCCACCGCCCTCGATCCGCAGGACCGGGGCCTCGCGGTGCAAGATCTCGTAGGCCTCGTACCAGTGCTCCTGGGCGCCGTCGCCGAACAGATCGACGTCGTCGAGGCCGACGGGACACGCCATCGGGCTGAGTTCGTGATTGCGGTGTCTCGGATACGACGTCACGCGCGTGCAACCCCCTTTCGCACGGCACGAGCCGTGTCGGTGCAGGCTTAGCAGACGGGCGGACTACGTTCGTGAGCCGAAGTGGCGGGTGGTCGGATCTCGCCTGACAGAGCACTTCCGAAGGGGGAGGACGATGACGACCGAGGGGTTCCAAGGCCAGTACTTCGAGACGAGGAGCTACGACGCGACGGCGGCGTTCTGGCAGGCGCTGGGGTTCGAGAACGTGTTCGAGACCGATCACGGTTCGGGGCAGTGGCGCCACCCCTCCGGCGGCCCGTACGTGTTCGTCAACGAGCAGCACGACACCGAGCTCGAGACCCATCCGATCCTTCGCGTTGCCGACGCGTCGGCAATCGACCTGGCCGGAACGTTCGACGTCGCAAGGCCGTTCACCCCCGAGCATTGGGGCGTCGTCGAGGCGCTGGTCCGCGATCCCGACGGCCGGGTGGTCAGTCTTCAGGCGCCGCTCCCGCCGGAAGTCGGCGAAGCAGAGGCCGCCACCGATGACGAGCCGGCGTCTCCGGAGTTCGGCGGAGATCTGGCGGGTGCGGTGTTCTGGGGGGCCGACCTCACGGGGGCCACGTTCCGTGACGTCGATCTGAGTGGCGCCTCGATCAGCCACGCGCGGTTCGTCGATGTGGACATCGATGCATCGATCGGCCGCCTGGTCGTCAACGGAGTCGATGTCACCGACTACGTCAACGAGCGCGATCCCTGGTTCCCGCTCCGGTCGCTGATCGAGCCGACCGATCCGTCGGGTGTGCGCGCGGCGTGGTCGGCACTCGAGCAGGCGTGGTCGGAGACGTGCGCGCTTGCGTCAGGCCACCCCGACGCTGACCTGCATCGGTCGGTCGACGGTGAGTGGTCGTTCGTCGACACCCTGCGCCATCTCGTGTTCGCTGTCGACAAGTGGTTCACGGTGCCGATCACCGTTGGGTCGTTCGAACCGATTGGTCTGCCGAACAGCGGATCGATCGACTTCCCGTGGCCGGGAATCGATCGGACCGCACGGCCAGATGTCGCCGAGGCGCTCGCCGCGTTCCGAAATCGTGTCGGCGCGGTTCGCGGCTACGTGGACACCGTGACCCTTCAGGAACTCGGGCTCCGGGTCGACGTGCTGGAGAACGGCGAGCACTCGGTGCAGGAGTGTCTGTGGACCATCTTCGAGGAGTCGTTCTGGCACAACCGCTATGCCAGGCGCGACCTCGAGCGTCTCGCGTCAGCAGGGTGACGGAACGCCGTCACCGCGTGACCCGGCGCGAGTCGCACCACACGTCTGCAACGTCGCCTCGTCCTCAGGCGAACGCCTCGAACAGCTCGACGACCGCTCTGGCCTGGCCGCCCGAGGTGGAGGATGGCACGACGATCGGTGTCACGCCGCTGTCGAACCAGGCATCGACCCCGTCACGCACTCGGCCCGCGGGGCCCGACAACGTGCAGTCGTCGAGCCAGCGATCGGTCATCGCCGCGAGCAGTGCGTCGGCGTCGCCGGCCTCGATCGCGGCCGTTGCTGCCTGCATTTCGGCGTCGTAGCCCGCCTCGATCCAGTAGTTGCGGTAGTTCGGCAGCGCCACGTAGCCCCGCAACGTCGCGCGGTTGCGAGCTCGCGCCGCGTCGATGTCATCGTCGATCACCGTGGGGATCATGTTGGCGACCCAGAACCCAGACGCCGTTCGGTCCTGCGGGATCGAACCGACCGAATGGGGCATCCGGCTGAGCGAACCGTTCGCCCAAACGGCGCCGTCACCGATCTCGACCGAGAGCGCCACCATCTTGTCGCGAAGGGTGGCAAGTACGATCGGCGGGAGACCGCCCATCTGTTCGCCGGCCGCTCGCATCGTGGCGACGTACTCGCGCATGTCCGCCAATGGCGTGCCGATGTCGACGCCGAGGCGCTCGACGACAGGCCCATGGGTGACGCCGACGCCGAGGCGGAAACGGCCCTCGGCAATCTCGTGGAGGTAGCTCGCCGTGGTGGCCAGCGCGATGGGATGTTGGAGGTAGATGGGCTGGATCGACGTGCCGACTTCCAACGTGGTCGTGGCGTGGGCGATCGACAGGCAGAGGCCGAGTGCGTCACCGAAGCTCGGGCAGTACACGCCCGGGAAGCCGCGTGCCTCGATGTCCTTGGCGAGCTCGACCGTTCGTGCCCGGCGCCCTGGCGAGGCTGCGAGAGAGAGGGCCGGAAGTCGAGTGGT
This sequence comes from Ilumatobacteraceae bacterium, assembly GCA_041742555.1. Taxonomy (GTDB): domain Bacteria; phylum Actinomycetota; class Acidimicrobiia; order Acidimicrobiales; family Ilumatobacteraceae; genus Sva-07. Next base: position 28,867 of record JBGSII010000445.1, on the reverse strand, counting down.
CATCCCGCGAACCTATTCCCCGAGCGGCCACGCTCATGACGTTCCGGGCACATCGTGCGCGACGTGCGCACGGCGGAGTGGACGCGTGGCGACGCTCAGATGAACGGGGTGCGGGTCCAGAGGTCGGACGAGTCGCGGTCGGCCGACTGCGGGGTGCCCGTCAAGCTGACCACGTCGATCGGCCCCGGGAACCCGCGGAGCTCGACCTCACCATACGGTTCGGCGACGACTCCCTCGGGAAGCCGTTGGAGCTGCATCGTCGGCATCAGGACCTCGACCCCGCGGGCGTAGTCGCAGAGCCGGGCCGCCATGTTGACCGCGGATCCGATGTAGTCGTCGCCCTCGAACAGCAATGCATGTCCGGTCGCCAACCCGGCACGGATCGTCAATGGTGCGCACACGTCCGTCGCTCGTTGTTCGAGATCGAGCACGAAGTCGATGGCGTCGCGCTGGTCGACCGCCACGACCATGCACCCGTCGCCGAGCCACTTGGCGATGCGCACGCCACGGTCGGAAGCCACGGTGCGGACGATGCCGCGGAACGTGCTGAGGATCCGGCCCGCGGCATCGTCACCGAACGCTGCGGTGTAGTTCGTGAAACCGGACAGGTCGACGAAGACGAACGTGCGGGGGACACGCATGGAGTCGATGTTACGGGCTCCGAGCAGCGAAGTTGGGGACGACCCGTTAAGTTCCAGTCATGGCGAAGCGATTCGAGTACTCGCGCTGGGACGGAACCCAGACCGGCTTCGAGTTCGACGCCGATGCGGCCTTCGACGAACTCACCGACGAACTGCTCTATCACGGTGATGTCAACGCAGCGCTTCGCCGGATGATGCAGGAAGGCCTGCGCGACCGCAATGGCGAGCAGTTGCAGGGGCTGCGTGAGTTGCTCGAACAGCTGCGCGCCGAGCGCCAGCGGCGACTGGAGAACTCCGACCTCGGCGGCGTCTACGACGAGATCAAGGCCGAACTCGACGACATCATCGACGAAGAGCGTCACGCCATCGAGAACGCGAGGCGTGACGCCGAGAACTCCGGCGACGAGCGCCGAGCGCAGAACGCGCAGGCCGCCGCCGAGGAACGCAACATGCGCCTCGACCTGATGCCCGACGACCTGGCCGGCAAGGTGCGCGAGCTCGACGCATACAACTTCGAGTCGAAGGAGGCCAAGCAGCGCTTCGACCAGTTGATGGAGCGGCTCAAGGAGCAGCTCATGCAGCAGATGGTCGACCAGATGTCGGGTGCCATGCAGAACATGACCCCCGAGGACATGGCGCGCATGAAGGACATGATGGCGGCGCTCAACGAGATGCTCGAGAAGCATCAGCGCGGTGAGGATCCCGGCTTCGAGCAGTTCATGGACGAGTACGGAGACTTCTTCCCCGAGAACCCGCAATCGGTGGAGGAACTGCTCGAACAGATGGCCAAGCGCATGGCCGCGATGCAGGCGATGATGAACTCGATGACGCCCGAACAGCGCGCGCAGCTCCAGCAGCTGTCCGATCAGCTGCTCGAGGACATGGATCTGCAGTGGCAGATGCAGCAGCTCTCCGGGAATCTCCAGCAGATGTTCCCGCAGCTCAATTGGAACCAGAGCTACGACTTCGAAGGCCAGGACCCGATGGGGTTCCAACAGGCGATGCAGGCAATGCAGGACATGGGCGATCTCGACCAGCTCGAGAACCTCCTGCGCAACGCGTCGAGCCCAGGCGCGCTCGCCGAGGCGGACATGGACCGAGTGCGCGATCTGATGGGCGACGACGCCGCCAAGTCGCTCGAGCGACTGGCCGAGCTCACCAAGATGCTCGAGGAGGCCGGCCTCATCGAGCAGAAGGAAGGCCGCCTGGAGATGACGCCGAAGGGTCTCCGCCGGATCGGTTCCAACGCGCTACGCGATCTGTTCTCGAAGCTTGCCAAGGACACCCTCGGCCAGCACGACACGAGCAACATCGGCCAGGGCCACGAGCGCACGTACGACACCAAGGCCTACGAGTACGGCGATCCCTTCCAGCTCGATCTGAACCGGACGATCCGCAACGCATTGCGGCGCACCGGTGGTGGGACGCCGATCCAGCTCGACCCGGCCGACTTCGAGATCGAACGCACCGAGCATCTCACCCGATCGTCGACCGTGCTGATGCTCGATCTGTCGTTGTCGATGCCCATGCGCGACAACTTCCTGCCCGCCAAGAAGGTGGCGATGGCGTTGCACAGCCTGATCACGTCACAGTTTCCGCGCGACTACCTCGGCATCGTCGGGTTCTCCGAAACCGCACGGGTGCTGACCGCCGAGCAGTTGCCGGAAGTGTCGTGGGACTTCGTGTACGGCACCAACATGCATCACGGCTTCACGCTCGCTCGCAAGCTGCTCGCCCGCGAGTCAGGGACCAAACAGATCATCATGATCACCGACGGCGAGCCGACGGCGCACATCATGGACAACGGGATGCCGTTCTTCAACTATCCACCCGTGCGCGAAACCGTCGAGGCCACGCTGCGTGAGGTCGTGCGGTGCACCAAGGAGCAGATCCGGATCAACACGTTCGGCCTCGGCGCCGATGGGTCATTGCGGCACTTCATCGAGCAGATGACTCAGATCAACCGTGGTCGGGCATTCTTCACGACGCCGGAGCATCTCGGCGACTACGTGCTGGTCGACTTCATGCAGGGCAAGCGCGAGCTCGCCCGCCGCGGCCGACGCGCCGGCTGATTCGCGCGGACCGCGCGAATCTCTCGAAATCCGCCCTTGCGAAATTCGCGTGTGCTATGGCAGAATGACGCCACTGTAATTACGTCGCTGTCGATCATTCGTTTGGGGGCGGGTGGTTGCGGACACATTCGACGCCCACGGGCCCGCAGGGAGATCCTCCACATGCAGTTCATCACCACATCCAGCATCACGGTCAGCGCCGTCCCGGTCGAACCGGATCCCGATTGGCACGACTCTGCGAACTGCCTCGGTGTCGATCCCGACCTGTTCTTCCCCGAGCGTGGTGCATCGACGCGTGAGGCCAAGGAAGTCTGCCGCGGCTGCGAGGTCCGCCACGACTGTCTCGAGTTCGCGCTCCAGAACGGCGAGAAGTTCGGAATCTGGGGTGGGCTGTCGGAACGTGAACGTCGCCGGATTCGTCGCCAACGCGCCCAGGTGGCGCGCAGCACGATCACGGCGTAGTCGCCTCATGCAATCTTGATCCAATGCGCTGCGAGCGGCCCCGCGGATGCGGTAGCGTGTTCGTATGCCCGGTGGCCCCGAACTGATCATCATCCTGGTCGTCGTTCTCGTGCTCTTCGGCGGCTCGCAGCTGCCCAAGCTCGCCAAGAACCTCGGCAAGGCTCAGAAGGAGTTCAAGGACGGTATGGCCGAGGCGGACAAGCCGGATTCGGCAGCGCCGGCGCCGAACGCCACCTCCGACGACGCCAAGTAGCCGCTCGGTTGCTGATCGATGAGCGAAGCGGCCGGTATACGCGCCCTTCGCTCATCGCAGGCCCGGTTCTCGCTTCATCGATGAGCGAAGCGGCCCGTATACGCACGCTTCGCTCATCGCAACTCCGGTCGGAGCGGGGACGAACGATCGTGCTCCTCGGGATCAGACGAGGGCAGCGTCGCGGCGACGCTTGAGGATCCTGCGGCGCTCTCGCTCACTGCAGCCACCCCAGACACCGTGATCGATCCGCTCCTCGAGCGCGAACTCCAAGCAGGTGGACACGACGGGACAGTCCTTGCAGATCTTGCGGGCCCGGTCGACACCGACGCCGTCGCTCGGGAAGAACGTTGCAGGCGGATGCAGTCGGCAGTTGCCCTCGGCCATCCATGCCGTCGGCGAATCAGGGTCGTGCGGAATGTGGGCGGTCTCGATCGGGATCTGTTTGGAGCGACCGGGGAACGTGGCCATGGTGACCTTTCTGCGGGGGAGGTGGTGTGGAGGATGGTTGGACGCTCGGCACGGCGATTCGGTTCCCGAGTTCTGTGGACCGGTCGAAGTGTGGAGGTTCCAGGTAAGAGGAAGTTGGGGACCGCCGTAGCGCGGTTGACTGCGAATCGTAACACATCCGTAATGTCAATGCCAGATTGTGACGCCTGTCCAGTCGGAGTTGGTGCCGATAGAGTCGGCGCCTATGACCGACCACGCCGAGACCCAGGCCCCACGGGCGCACGCCCGCATCGTGTACCACGGCCCTGTGGCGCCACATTGGGAGGTCTACGGCGATTGGGGAGACCGCCAGACCCTCGACGAGTTCCGCGCTCGCGTGCTCGCCCGGCTCGTGCTGCTGCCTCGTGACGACCCCCAGTTCCGCCGAAATCGCGAACGCATCGTGCGCGACGCCGAACGCGAGCTGATCAGCATCGAGTGGGATCTCGGATACGTCGAGGACGACGCCTGATCGCGCGGGATCATCGGGGGCCGGCTGACGAAGGAGCGAGCAGGCTGCGATGACCGACGAGCGATTCACCAACCGAGAACTGAGCTGGATGCAGTTCAACGAGCGCGTGCTCGAACTCGCGAGCGAGCCGGGCATTCCGTTGCTCGAGCGAGCGAAGTTCTGCGCGATCGCTGCGACCAACCTCGACGAGTTCTTCCAGGTTCGCGTCGCCGCGCTCAAGGATCAGATCGTCGCCGGCATCGATCGGCCGTCACCCGACGGTCGGACCCCGGCGCACACCCTCGCCGAGATCGGCCACCGTGTACTCGAGTTCGTCGATCGCATCGACGGGACCTTCGTTGACCGGTTGGTTCCCGAACTTCGTGCGGTCGGGATCGACATCGTCTCGTGGGACGACGTCGCCGCCGACGAGCGAGAAGCGCTCGACGGCTGGTTCGAGGAGCGCGTGTTCCCAGTGCTGACGCCGCTGGCGGTCGATCCCGGTCATCCCTTCCCGTACATCTCGGATCTCGCGTTGTCGTTGGCGGTCTACGTCGCCGATCCCGAAACCGGCGACCGCCGGTTCGCGCGGCTCAAGGTGCCGAGCTTGTTCCCACGGCTGGTCGAGCTCGCTCCCGGTCGCTACCTGCCGGTCGAGCAGTTGATCGCGGCCAAGCTCGACCGGCTCTTCGTCGGCATGATCGTCGAGGACTGGGCACCGTTCCGGGTGAGCCGGAACGCCGACCTCACGCTCGAGGAGGAGGAAGCGGACGATCTCCTCGAAGCCGTCGAGATGGAGCTGCGACGCCGGCGGTTCAACAAGGCCGTGCGCCTCGAGGTGTCACACGACATCGGTGCCGAGGTGCTCGAACTCCTCGTTCGAGAACTCGATCTGACGATGGACGACGTCACGTTCCACCGAGCGCCGCTCGACCTCAGTTTCCTCTGGCAGTTGCTCGAACTCGACCGACCGGACCTCAAGGACGAACCGTGGCCGTCGGTGACATCGGGACGGATCATCGCTGCCGACGAGACCGACCGTCCGATCTTCGACGTGATGCGTCACCGCGCGGTGATGCTCCATCATCCGTACGAGAGCTTCTCGACGAGCGTCGAGGCGTTCATCTCGCAGGCCGCCGACGACCCGAACGTCCAGTCGATCAAGATGACCCTGTACCGCGCCGGTGGCGACAGTGCGATCATCCGCAGCCTGATCCGCGCAGCGGAGCGAGGCGTGCAGGTCGCCGTCCTCGTCGAACTCAAGGCGCGCTTCGACGAGGCCAACAACGTGCAGTGGGCACGTGAGCTCGAACGGTCTGGCGTCCACGTCGTGTACGGAATGGTGGGGTTGAAGACCCACAGCAAGGTCGCGCTCGTCGTGCGCAACGACGGCGACCAGTTGCGCCGCTACGTGCACATCGGGACTGGCAACTACAACGCCAAGACCGCCAAGGTCTACGAGGACATCGGTGTGCTCACCTGTTCGCCCGACATCGGCGACGACGCGACGCAGCTGTTCAACCACCTCACCGGCTACAGCCGGTCGGAGGACTATCGCAACCTGCTGGTGGCGCCTCGCGACCTGCGGCGCCAGCTGGTCGATCTGATCGAGCACGAGGCATCCTTCGGCGCCGATGGTCACATCGTGCTCAAGTGCAACTCCGTCGCCGACGACGAGTTGATCGAGACGCTCTATGCGGCCAGTGCAGCAGGCACCCGCATCGACATGATCGTGCGTGGGATCTGCTGCGTGCGCGCCGGCGTGCCGGGCCTCTCCGACACCATCCGCGTCCGCAGCATCCTCGGCCGCTATCTCGAGCACAGCCGCATCTACCGGTTCGGCCATGGCAACGTCGTACACGGCGGACGACTTCCGAGCGCCACCTCCGACGCCGTCTACCTGATCGGCTCGGCCGATCTCATGCCGCGGAACCTGAACCGCCGTGTCGAGGTGATGGTGCCGATCGAGCACCCGCGTCACACAGCGGCGCTCGACCAGGCACTCGCGTTCGCACTCGCCGATGATGTCGTCGCCTGGGAGCTGCAACCCGACGACACCTGGGTGCGCGTCGGCCCGACCAATGCGTTCGAGCCGCACAGCCAGGAGCGCATGTACCGCTGGACGGTCCGCCAGCAGCTCACCGGCCGTCCTTGACGGTTCCTCCGGCAAGTTCGCCGACTCGACAGCATCCGTTCACCCTCCGTTCACCCGGGTACGGGTTCGAGTTCACCTGGGCTGTCTACGGTGCCCGCCGGTGCCGACGAACGTCGCCACCAGATGAACACAACATGACCAATCAAACACCACGAACGGAGTTGGAAGCGTGAACTCTCCCAAGCGCCGCATTCTTGCCGGAGCACTTGCACTGACCATCGTCGCGGCTGCCTGCGGTAGCGACGACGACACTTCATCGGACACCGCAGCCCCTGCGGACACCGAAGCCGAGTCGGAAACGACCGATGCGATGACCGAAGACACGGATGCGGCCGGTGGCGACACCGAGCTCGCCGGTGGCTCGGTGTTCGTCACCGGGTCGTCCACGGTCGAGCCGATCTCGATTCGTGTCGGCGAGCTCGCATCCGAGTTGTCGGGGGGTGACCTCGCGGTCACTGTCGAAGGCCCGGGCACGGGCGACGGCTTCGCGAAGTTCTGCGCCGGCGAGGGCGACGTGACCGGGGCCTCCCGTCCGATCAAGGACGAGGAAGCCACGATCTGCGCCGACGCCGGTATCGAGTACACCGAACTCGAAGTGGCCATCGACGGTCTCTCGGTCATCACGAACCCGGCCAACGACGCCATCACGTGCCTCGATGTTCCCGGGCTGTACTCGCTGCTGGGCCCGGAGTCGGAGGGTACCGCTGGCTGGGCTGACAACAACGATCTCGCAACGGAGGTCGGCGCTGCGCAGAGCACACCGTTCCCCGACGCACCACTCGTGATCTACGGTCCCGGTGAGGAGAGCGGCACCTACGACACGTTCGTCGAGTTCGCGATCGCCGACCTCGCCGAGGAGCGCGGCACGGCTGAGGAAGTGCGCGCCGACTACTCCTCGAGCGCAAACGACAACCTCATCGTGGAAGGCATCGAGTCCGCCGACACCTCGCTCGGCTGGGTGGGCTTCGCCTATTTCCAGGCCGAGGGCGATCGCCTGAAGGGAATCGAGATCGACGGCGGCGACGGTTGCGTCGCCCCGACTGCGGAGACCATCGAAGACGGCAGCTACCCGTTCTCACGGAGCCTGTACATCTACGTGAACAACGCTGCAGCCGAGGAGAACCCGGCCGTTGCGTCGTACGTCGATCTGTACCTCTCGGATGATGGCGTCGCCAAGGTCACCGAGGCCGGCTACGTCAACCTGCCCGCCGAGCGCCTCGAGGCCACTCGGTCCGCCTGGGCGAGCTGAGACCCTCCGGGTCCGGGAGTCCGACGGCCAGACGCTCTGGCGGTCGGACTTCCGGACTCGTACACTGCCATCCGACGCGAGGAATTCCGCACGAATGCTGACCATTCAAGATCTGCAGGGCAACAGAAAGCAGGCCAATCGAGAGCGCCTGATGCGCAGGCTTTTCGGGCTGGCCGCAATCATCTCCATTGCGATCAGTGTGTTGATTCTCTATGTCCTCGTCGACGGCGCGATCGACTTCATGGTCGGAATCAACTGGGATTGGTCATTGCTCAGCGACACCGGGTGGTTCCCGCGCCGCGAGCGATTCGACCTCCGCACGATCATCACGGGGTCGATCATCATGGGGACCGTGGCGATGTTCGTGGCGGTTCCGTTCGGCCTGGGCACCGCGATCTACCTCTCGGAGTACGCCTCGCGCCGCGTGCGTTCGATCGTCAAGCCGGTGATCGAGGTGCTTGCGGGCATTCCGTCGGTGATCGTGGGCTTCTTCGCCCTGAAGGTCATCGCTCCCGACTTCGTCGACCCGATCTTCAACCCGACGACGTCACGCAACATGTTGGTCGCGGGTCTCGGCATCGGCATCCTGGTCATCCCGATCATGGCCTCGCTGAGCGAGGACGCGTTGAGTGCCGTGCCGGGCTCGTTGCGAGAAGCGAGCTACGGGGTCGGCGCCAAGCGGGTGACCACGGTCGTGAAGGTCGTCATTCCCGCTGCCGTCTCGGGACTCGTGGCTGCGTTCATCATCTCGGTGTCACGGGCGATCGGTGAGACGATGGTCGCGACGATGGCTGGCGGCTTCGACGGTTCCGGTCCATACACCGGTTGGGACGTGCTCGCACCCGGTTTGACGATGACCGCGGCGATGACCAACGCAGCGGGTGGAACCGACGCGGTCAAAGCTGGGCCGGCGTTCGACGTGCTCTTCTTCGTCGGCCTGCTGCTGTTCTTGATCACGCTGGCGCTCAACAGCATCGGCGCACGGTTCGTCAACCGGGTGCGCCAGAAATACTGATGGGATCACCGACATGGCACTCATGACACCCGGTAAGGCGGGTCAGACCGCCGGCGAGATCACTGCTGCCCAGCTCACCTCGTCGAAGCGTGACGTCTCGGGCATGGTGATGCTGGTGGCGCTGCTCTTCACGCTCATCTCGACACTGCTGGTGCTGTTCGTACTGATCGGACGCGTGATTCGTGACGCGATGCCGGTGGTCACGGGCGAGGGAAGTGCTTTTCTCACCAACACCATCGGGTCCAACCCGGCGACCACCGGCATCTGGCCCGGCCTCTTCGGATCGTTCGTCATCGGTCTGGGCGTCGTCGTGTTGACCATCCCGATCGGTGTGAGCGCAGCCATCTACCTCGAGGAGTACGCCAAGCCGAACGTCATCACGAACGCGCTGCTGGTGAACATTCGTAACCTCGCCGGTGTGCCGTCGGTCATCTACGGCGTGCTCGGCCTGATCATCTTCGTCGGATGGCTCAAGCCCGTCACCGGTGGGTCCTCGGTGATCTCGGCGGCGATGACGATGGCGGTGCTCGTGCTCCCCATCGTGATCATCACCTCGATGGAGGCGATTCGTGCAGTACCCGACGGACTCCGGGACGCCGGGTTCGGTGTCGGTTCCTCCCGGTGGGAGGTCACGAGGGACCATGTCCTGCCGTACGCAGCGCCCGGCATCCTCACGGGAATCGTGCTGTCGCTGGCGCGGGCTCTCGGTGAGGCCGCACCGCTGATCATGCTGGGTGCGGTGACCGGTCTCCTGCCCGAGACCTCGCTCACCGGCCGATTCACGGCCATCCCCATGCTGATCTACAGCTGGTCGGGGCGCCCGGACGTTCCAGGCGAGGAGATCGGTTGGACGAACGCTGCGGCAGCTGCTGGTCTCGTGCTGCTGTTCCTCGTACTGACCTTCAACGCCCTTGCCATCTACCTGCGCAACCGGTTCGAGAAGAGTCGAGTCGGCCAGTGACGGACCCCACCCCCGCCCCGAATCAACCCGAGCCACCGAACCCTCAGGAGCAGAACATGGAACGCACCGCAGCCAGCGACGACGGTGGCGACGTCGCGACGAAGCCCGATGAGTCGCTGACGACTCGACCGGTCGCTCAGGTCGACGACCAGGTCGATCTCGATTCCGAGGTCGTCTTCGACATGCAGGATGTCAGCGTGCTCTACGGAGACTTCCGGGCGGTTCGAGGCGCCACGTTGAAGATCCGCAAGCACCAGATCACGGCGTTCATCGGCCCATCTGGTTGCGGCAAGACCACCGTGTTGCGGTGTCTCAACCGTATGAACGACTTCATCTCGACGGCCAAGGTCGAGGGGACGATCAACTATCACGGCGTCGACCTGTACGACCCGGCGGTCAACTCGACCGAGGTCCGGCGCCGTATCGGGATGGTGTTCCAGAAGCCGAACCCGTTTCCGAAGTCGATCTACGACAACGTGGCGTATGGGCCGCGCCTCGCGGGCATGCGCAAGCGGTCGGAGCTCGATGACGTGGTCGAGCGATCGCTCCGAGGTGCGGCACTGTGGGACGAGGTCAAAGATCGCCTCAAGTCGTCCGGTCTCAGCCTGTCGGGTGGCCAGCAACAGCGGCTCTGCATCGCTCGAGCTGTTGCGGTCGGCCCCGAGGTCATCCTGATGGACGAACCGTGCTCAGCGCTCGATCCGATCGCAACGGCGAGGATCGAGGATCTGATGCGCGAGATCAAGAGCGAGTACACGATCGTCATCGTCACGCACAACATGCAGCAGGCAGCGCGGGTGAGTGACATGACCGCGTTCTACACCACCGAGGTCAACCCTGAGAGCGATCGTCGTACCGGCCTGCTGGTCGAGTTCAACCCGACCGAGCAGATGTTCTCCCGACCGGACGACGAACGGACCGAACAGTACGTCACGGGGCGGTTCGGCTGATGTCCGACGAGCTGCGCAGCGAGTTCCACATCAACCTGAACGAGATCACCGAAGGCATCGCTCGGATGTCAGCCGGCGTGACCGAGTTGATCCCGCGTGCCACGGAGATCCTGCTCACGGGCGACCTCGAAGGGGCGGAGTACCTCCTGCTCGGTGACGACGAATACGACCGTCGGTCCCGCGAGCTCGAGGAGCTCTGCTTTCGCGAGATCGCGCTGCAACAACCCGTCGCGATCGATCTCCGCCGGCTCGTCGCTGGGATCAAGATCATCGCGGATGTCGAACGTTCGGCCGACCTGTGCGCGAACATCGCCAAGGCGGCGCGCCGCATCTACAGCCACGATCTCGACGGGCACCTCCGCGGCCTCATCCAGAGAATGGGTAGTCAAGCGCAATTGCTCTTCAAGGAGAGCACCGAGGCCTATCTACACAGCGACGAGGTCCGAGCCGCCGCCCTGCGGGACATGGACACGTACCTCGATGACCTCCATCGTCAGTTCATCCAGACGATCTTCGAGAGCCACTCGGCGGGCCGGATCGACCTGCAGGTCGGCGTGCAGCTCGGCCTCGTCGCGCGCTTCTACGAGCGCATCGGCGACCACGCCGTGAACGTCGGGGAACACACTCGGTACATCGTGAGTGCGTGGCTCCCGACCAATCCGTATCCGGAGAGCGGCAACGAGGTTCCTGCGGTCGTGTCGCCACCGGTGGACGCAGCCGAGTAGCCCATGCTCGCCGTGGTGATCGCCCTCGCGATCGGCATTGCCGTCGGCGCGTTCGTCGCAACGGCCACTCGGTCGCGGCGCCAGACGCCGAGTGCGGTCGAACCGCTCATGGAGGAACCCGTCGCGGTCGGCGAGGCCGATGACGAGGTGGCCCGGCTCCTCGGCGAGGCGGTGGACCACCTGGAGATCGGCGTCGTGATCGCTGCGCCGTCGGGATCCATCCTCTACCGCAACACGACCGCCGAGGCGTTCGCGGGAACGCACCTGGGTCTTCTGCTGGACGAGCACGTCTCGTCTCTGCTCACCCAGACTCGCAGCGGCACCGGCGCCCAGCGTGTCGTCGATCTGCACGGTCCGCCGCGGGTCTGGTTGGAACTGAGCGCCGATCCGATGCCCAACGGTGGTGCGGTCGTCACACTCCGCGACGTCAGTGAACGTATGCGCACCGACGCGATGCGCACCGACTTCGTCACCAACATCTCCCACGAGCTCAAGACGCCGGTCGGCGCGGTCGCCGTGCTCGCAGAAGCGCTGATGGACGAGACCGATCCGGTCGTCGTCCATCGGCTCGCCGACCACCTCGTCGAGGAATCCCACCGAGCGGTCCGGACCATCGACGACCTGCTCAAACTCTCGCAGATCGAATCGACCCGGCCAGGAGAAACTCCGGTGAGCGTGAGCGCGATCGTGGAGTCGGCGCTCGCTCGTGGTCGATCGGTCGACGCCGGACGGGGCGTCGAGATCTCGGCGTTCGATCCTCCCGACGATCTGTGGATTCGTGGCGACGAGCGTCAACTGTTGTCGGCAGTGGGGAACCTCGTCGAGAACGCAGTGAAGTACAGCCACCCAGGCGGTTCCGTACAGGTCCGCACACGCGTGGACGGCGTCGCCGTCGAGATCATGGTTGCGGACCAAGGAGTCGGCATCCCGAGTCGAGATCTCGATCGGGTGTTCGAACGCTTCTATCGCGTCGACAAGGCACGAAGCCGCGAGACCGGAGGGACAGGACTGGGTCTTTCGATCGTGCGGCACGTCGCGACCAACCATGGCGGCGAGGTGCAGGTGTCGTCGCAAGAGGGCGAAGGCTCGACGTTCGTGCTGCGGTTGCCGGCCACGCTCGTCGTCAGTCGCGCCGAAGCCGAGTCGAAGCGACTCGGACCCGCATCTGGAGCTGGGATCGAGGAGTCGACACCGTGAGTGAGGGCACCGTGCTCGTCGTGGAGGACGAGTCGAGTTTCGTCGAGGCGTTGACCATCGGTCTGCGGCGCGAAGGATTCGAGGTCGTCGTTGCGGTCGATGGCGCCGAGGCGTTGGACATCTTCGACACGGCGAACCCCGACATCGTGCTGCTCGACGTGATGCTGCCCAAGATCAGCGGCATCGACGTGTGTCGACAGCTTCGCAAGCGGACCCAGGTGCCGATCATCATGGTGACCGCAAAGGGTGCCGAAATCGACACGGTCGTCGGACTCGAGGTCGGCGCCGACGACTACGTCACCAAGCCGTATCGGCTGCGCGAGCTCGTGGCGCGTATGCGTGCTGTGCTGCGTCGCGCCGATCTGAACGGCTCGACGCTGAGCGCAGTGTCGTTCGCTCCGGGAATCGTCCAGGTCGGCGATGTCTCGCTCGACCCCGAGGAACACCGGGTGTCGGTCAACGGAGACGAGCTGTCACTGCCGCTCAAGGAGTTCGAGTTGCTGCACATCCTGCTCGTCAACGCCGGCCGTGTGCTTCCGCGCGAGACCCTGATCGACCGAGTGTGGGGCAACGACTACGTCGGCGACACCAAGACCCTCGACGTGCACGTGAAACGATTGCGCAGCAAGATCGAACCCGACCCGGCGGCGCCGACTCGGATCGTGACGATCCGCGGACTCGGTTACAAGTACGAACGCGCCTGAGCGGAGCCACACCCTCCCGAGTCGAGCACACGCCGGAGCCGTGCCCGCGTAGGATCGGCTCGGTGGACAGGGTCAACGCTGCGCCGCGACCGACCGCCTCCAAGTTCCGTCGGCTCGCCATCACCCACGCGTTGATGATGGGCGGAGACGCGGCGATGGTCGTGGCGCTCGCCGATTCGTTGTTCTTCGACATCGACCTCGACGCCGCTCGCTCGCGCGTCCTGCTGTTCCTCGTGCTCGGTTTCGCCCCGTTCCTCGTCGTTGCGCCGCTGATCGGGCCGCTCATCGATCGCGTTGCTGGGGGTCGCAAGTTCGTGATCGAAGTCGTGGCGGTGTCACGGGTGGTCCTGACCCTGCTGATGGCCCAGTACCTCGACGCCCTCGCCCTGTTCCCGCTCGTCTTCGCGTCGCTCGTGCTGCAGAAGACCTACGCCGTCTCGAAGTCGGCGATCGTGCCGTCGACCGTGCGCTCCGAGGTCGAACTGGTCGAAGCGAACTCGAAGCTCGGGTTGATCGCCGGCATCACCGGGGCGCTCGCCGTCATTCCGGCGGGCATCCTGCTGACGGTGATCGGGGCGCCCGCAACGCTCGTCTACGGGTCGGTGCTCTTCGTCGGGGCCTTCGTGGCGGCGACCCGATTGTCCTCGGACGTGGTCGCTCCCGATGCGGCCGACGTAGCCGAGGCCACCGAGCTGCACTCGTCGAACATCGAGCTCGCCGCTGTCGCGATGACGGTGCTGCGCGGCCTCGTCGGTTTCACGTTCTTCCATCTCGCCTTCTGGCTCCGGTCACAGGATCAGGGAACGATGTGGTTCGCCGCAGTCGTCGGCATCTCCGCCGTCGCCGCCATGGTGGGCAACGCCGTCGCGTCGTCACTCCGAACCCGCGTGCGCGAGGAGACGATGCTGACCGCGGCGCTGCTGGTGTGCGCAAGCGCCGGGCTGCTGGTCGCTGCGTTGGGAGGGCCGCTGGGCGCTGTCGTGCTGGCCGGCGTGCTGAACCTGATGGCGGCGCTCGGACGGCTCAACTTCGAGAGCATCGTCCAGCGCGATGCACCCGACGCGAACCAAGGCCGGGCGTTCGCAGGGTTCGAGACCCGGTTCCAGCTGGCATGGGCGGCGGGCGCGTTCGTCGCGGTGGCGCTCCAGGTGTCCGGTTCGATCGGTTTTCTCATCGTGGCAGCCGTGGCGGTGGCGGCCAGCATCCACGTGGTCGGTCGGCGACGGTCGGGACGTCCGGGCGGATCGGTCAGGCGCCGCCGACCCGGGCGAGCCAGAGGCCGGGTGCCTCGATCTCGTTCGGGGTCGGGACCGCGGTCGGATCGGTGAACAGCGGCTCGAGGCCATGTTCCCCCGCACGATCGACGACACCCTGGACGAACGCTTTGCCGCGAGCGGTCTGCTCGGCGCCGAGCCGGATGCCGAGCAGCCGTTCGACGAAGATCTCGTCGGGTGAGGCTTCGGCGCGGCGGCGCCGGGCCGCTTCGGCGATCTGGAGTGCGCTCCCGCCGATGACCCGAACCGCAACCGCATCGACGACCCAGTCGATCACGCCGATCGTGACCGCGACTGCGGCATCGAGTTCTGGTTCAAGCGCCAGCTGATCCGCCGAGCGGACGGCGCCGAGGAGCACTTCGGGGTCGCCGAAGGCCTGCTGCATGGCGGCCATCGGATCGCTCTGGTCGATGTCGAGCGACGTCAGCTTGTCGGAGAGCGCCGACGGGTCGGGGCGGAACCCTCCCACGTGCCGTTGGACGAGCGACCGCAGATGGTCGGCGATGTGCTCGACGGAGAACAGGGTGAGCCCCGCCAGCTCATGCGCGAGCACCCACAGCCTCATCTCGTCGAGTTCGATCGACCAGTCGGTTGCGAAGCGGTCGATGTTGGCAGGTACGAGCACCAGGGCCGGCGTGGCTCGTGGGATCGGCAGGTCGTACACGCCGAACGCTCGGCGCGCCAGATTGCCGACCATCGAGCCGACGCTCATCCCCATCATCGCGGGGGCCATCATCCGGCCGAGCCCCGCCATCATCTGCGCCATCGGATCGTCAGCCATCTCGGCGGGGAGGTCATCGGTGCTGCCGAGCGACGTCGCGAGGTCGATGAACAGCGGACGGTACGCCTCGAGGGTCTGCTGTGCCCACTGCTCGGGCGTGGCAACATCGGGTTCGGTCGACGGGACCTCGAGCTGCATGACGTCTGCAACGTGCAAGCGGGCAATGGCCGCGAGCTCGCGGTACTTGATCCGCACGCTCGGATCGACGTTCGGCGACGTCGAGATCCCGGTGCCCGACAGCAACCCGCCTCCGTTCGCTGCCAGCACGGCGAACTGCCGAGCCGCATCCCAGTTGAGCGGGCCCTGACCCGACAGGGCTCTGGACAGGTCGCCGAAGAGCGGCATTCCGGCGAAGGGATCGATCGATTCGCCGGGTTCGTCCTGTTCGGCCATGCTCCGATGCTACGTGGTCGCGCTGACCGCCAGACGGCGGATCCGGCCGCATCGTGCGGTGTGCCGACCGGTCACGTCCGGCGCCGGATGGGTATCGTGCGGGCGATGGATGGCCCGGCAGATCGACCCGTGGTCGTGCTGACCGGCGCTGCTGGAGCGCTCGGCGGTCGTGTCGCCGACCTGCTGGGTGGATTCCAGGTCGTGAACGCCGACTCACCCAGCGGAGTCGATGGTGACGGTGATCGATCACCCCTCGGGAGTGGCGGCGCCGTGGTCGCGGTCGTCGATCTGGGAAGTAGCGACTACGACAATCGGGCGGCGCGTCGGGAGAGCGCGACCGAGTCAGCGGCGTGGACGCTGGCAATCGCCGATCGGACCAGGGCGACCCATGTCGTCTTCGTCTCGTCGGCGTTGGTGTACGGCGCCGCGGCGAACAACCCGGTCCCGCTGACCGAGGATGCCACATTGCGTCCCGACGTCGAGTTCGTCTTCGCCCGCCAGCTCGCTTCGGCCGAGGAACTGGTCGAGCAGTGGCGTACGTCCAAGACCGGTCGGACCTCGTGTGTGTTGCGTCCAGCGGTCGCGCTCGCTGCGGGCGGTGGGTCTCGACTGGCGACGGCGTTGGTCTACGGTCTCGGCCGACGACTCGCGCAGGCCGACCCTCCCTCACAGTTCCTCCATCTCGATGATCTCGCCGCCGCGGTGGCCGCCGGTGTCGAGGGCCGACTCGACGGGGTGTTCAACGTGGCGCCGGACGGTTGGGTGCCGGGTGAGCGGGTTCGTGCGTTGTCGGGTGAGCGGCCGCGCTTGCCGCTGCCGGAGCGACTCAGCGAGGTGGTGGCCGGTCTGCGCTGGCGGTTTCTCCGCGGTCCGATCCCGCCGGGTCTGCTGCCATACACCAGAGAGCCGTGGGTGGTCTCGAACGGGCGCCTCCGCGCAGCAGGCTGGGTCCCGACCGTGACGAACGAACAGACCTACGTGGAGGGCACGGACGCGCCCTGGTGGACCATGGTGTCGCCGAAGCGCCGACAGGAGCTGTCGCTCGGAGTCGGCGCTGTGTTGCTCGCGATCGCAGCGACGGTCGGCGTCCTCTTCGTCCGCCGCCGGCTCAGTCGGCGACGAGGCTGACCAGTTCGCCTCCGGTCATCCGTGCCACCAACTCGCCGTTGTCGTCGAAGATCACGGTTCCGTCAGGAGCAGTCAGCTGCTTGGCCTCGTTCCACGGGAGTCGGTAGGTCACGGCTTCCGTACGGAGCAGGACCATCTCGTCGTCGTCCGGCGTCGCGTCGGCGACGTCGGTGCCGTCGACATCGAGTTGCGGTCCTGCCATCACCGTGTGCGGGAATGCAGCGAACGACGTCAACAGGGCGGTGCGCTGGCGGATCTCGATCGTCGCTGCGCCCGGGATCGTGATCTCGGTCGAAGGGCGTTCGACGATGGCGCGGGTGGTGATCGGAGTCGTCGTCGCGCTCAGCGCAACAGGCCCGCTGGAGGTTCGCGGCGTCATGGCGACCACCATCGCCGCGACGGCAACGACCGCCATCGTGCCTCCGGCAAGTGCCATGAAGCTGACATGTGGCCGTGGGGCGGAGTCGTCGACGTCGAGACGGGTCGGGCCGAGTTCGGAGGGGTGGCGCCACGATCGTTCGTGAGGGGGCAGGGGTCCTTGCTCCACGAAGACGAGATCGTACAACGCCCTGTGGGGCGCTCGGCCGCGGGAAGGCCGGCTGGCCTGCACGGTCGATACGATGCCAGCGTGCACCACCCCCCCGACGGCGACGACTGGTTCGGTGTCTCCGATTCCGAGCTGCCCATCGGTGCCGCGTACGACTGGGCGATCCGTCCGGGATGCGGAGCGATCGTGCTGTTCAGCGGCACGATACGTGATCACGCAGACGGTCGCTCCGGTGTCCAGCACCTGACCTACGAGGCCTACGAGGAGCGCGTCGTGCCCCGCTTCGTCGAGATCGGCGCCGAGCTACGTCGCCGGTGGCCGGACACCGGCCGCGTGGCGTTGCTGCACCGCCTGGGCCGGATCGAGATCGGGGAGTCCTCGGTGGTCGCGGTCGTGTCGGCACCCCACCGGCCGGAGGCATTCGATGCGGCGCGCTTCGCCATCGACGCGCTCAAGGAGTCGGCTCCGATCTGGAAGCACGAGGTGTGGGCAGACGGCTCCGACTGGGGAACCGGATCCCACGACATCCGGGACCCACGTTCGGTCGGGTCACCGGAATGACCGTCGCTGTGATCGTCGGCGTCGTCGTGCTCGTGGTCGTCGCCGCGTTTGCTGCGGCGGCAGCGGGGCGCAATCGCCAGCCGCCGGACGACATCGCGTCGTTCCGCCGCCAGATCGACGCTCTGTCGCCCGAAGCGAGGCGACAGACCTCGGATCGGATGAAACCGTCCGAACGTGCTGCGACCGGCGATGATGGTGCCGATGGCACGTGACGCCACCGCGGGCAGCGCGGCACAGATCCTCCGACGAGCCGGGATGAGCCGACATGGCGCGTGACCTCGCGATCGACCTCGGGACTGCGAACACCCTCGTCTACATGAAGGGTCGCGGCATCGTGCTCAACGAGCCGTCGGTGATCGCGCTCAACCGTCAGACGGGCGAGGTGCTCGCAACGGGTCGCGAAGCCTGGCAGATGATCGGGCGCACGCCGGGGTACATCGTGGCGGTGCGCCCGCTGCGCGGTGGGGCGATCACCGACTTCGAGATCACCGAACGGATGATCCGTCTGCTGCTGCAGCGAGTCGGCGTCAGCCGATTCACGCGACCGAAGGTGGTCATCTGCGTGCCGTCGGCGATCACCGAGGTCGAGCGGAGAGCGGTCACCGACGCGGCTCGCCGCGCAGGCGCCGCCGATGCGAACCTGATCGAGCAGCCGATGGCCGCTGCGATCGGCGCCGACCTGCCGATCGACGAGCCCGTCGGCAACATGGTGATCGACATCGGGGGTGGGACGAGCGAGACCGCCGTGATCAGCCTCGGGGGCATCGTCGCGCTCGAGGCGGTTCGAGTCGGCTCGTTCGACATCGACGCCGCGATTCAGAACTATGTGCGGCGAGAGCACGGGATCGCCATCGGTGAACGCACCGCAGAGGAGATCAAGGTCGCCATCGGCTCCGCCGACCCGACGCCGGACGAGAACCAGGCCGAGGTTCGCGGGCGCGATCTGATGACCGGTCTGCCGAAGACGGTCCTGCTCACTCCGGAAGAAGTTCGCTACGCGATCGAAGATGTCGTGTCATCGATCGTGGCGTCGGTGGTCCGCTGCCTGTCGAAAGCGCCACCGGAGCTGTCACAGGACTTCCTGGTGCGCGGCATGTACCTCGTCGGCGGAGGCGGGTTGCTGCGAGGACTGGCCGAACGAATCGAGCGCGAGACCGAGGTGCCGGTGAAGATGTCGAACGTGCCGCTCGAGGCGGTCGTCTTGGGTGCGGGCCACGTCATCGAGCACTATGAGGCTCTCAAGGGCATGTTCATGGGTGCCCGTCGCTGAACGGAGACGCAACGTGAGCGAGAACGCAGGGCAACAGGTCGCCGACATCGACAGCCTCATCGAGGCGTTCAGGACGATGAGCGCGGAGGAGATCGCGGCGCGGGGATTCAGCGTCGAGGGCACCTTCGACCAGGTCGACGACCCGATCCTGCTCGGGCCCGACGGTCTGCCCGTCAACACGTGGCGCGAGAGCTATCCGTACTCCGAGCGCATGTCTCGTTCCGAGTACGAGTCGCTGAAGCGTGATCTCCAGGTCGAACTGCTCAAGGCCCAGGACTGGATCAAGTCGAGCGGCCACAAGCTCGTGATGTTGTTCGAAGGGCGCGACGCGGCGGGCAAGGGCGGCACGATCAAACGGTTCCTCGAACACCTCGACCCGAGAGGCGCCGAGGTGGTCGCACTCGGCGTCCCGTCCGAACGCGAGAAGGGCGAGTGGTTCTTCCAGCGGTACGTGCGCCACCTGCCGACTCGGGGCGAGATGCGGTTCTTCGATCGGTCGTGGTACAACCGCGCCGGAGTCGAGCGGGTGATGGGCTACTGCACGCCCGAGGAGTACGAGGAGTTCCTGCGCACGGTGCCGCAGTTCGAGGAGATGCTGATGAACTCCGGGACCACGCTGATCAAGCTGTGGTTCTCGGTGTCGCGTCGCGAGCAGATCGCCCGGTTCACGATCCGTCGCATCGACCCGGTGCGGCAGTGGAAGCTGAGCCCGACGGACATCGCGTCACTCGACCGTTGGGACGACTACACCCAGGCGAAACTCACCATGTTCGAGCGCACGTCGACCGAGCGTGCGCCGTGGAACATCGTGCGCAGCAACGACAAGAAGCGCGGTCGGATCAACGCGATTCGTCACGTCCTCGACGTGCTGCCGTACGAGGGCAAGAACCTCGACGTCGTCGTTGCCCCCGACCCGCTCATCGTCGGCACGCCCGACACGCTGCCCGACCACGGCGAGACCTGGTAGGCGTAACTCCGGCGACATCGCTCGGCGGATGGACTACAGTGACGCACGTCGTCGACCGAGAGGAGGAGTTGCACATGACTGTCGTTGCCACTTCATCCATCGGTCGCGTGACTGGCTGAACCAGCCGTCCTGAGCTTGTGCTCACCTCGCTTCGTTGCCGTGAGCAGCGCGACCGGAGTTCGACCCGATCTTCTCCGCGCACGAGGTGCACCACATGTCCGATCAACCAACCTGGCTCGTCACGGAGCCCTACACCGACACCGACCACGGCGTCGTCAAGAGCGGGAAGGAGGCCCAGGTCAATCTCGTCGAACGCGTCGGCGCCGACGGTCGATCCTGTCTCATCGCGCGTAAGCGCTACCTGCCCCGTCATGTCACCCAGAAGGGTCAGCTCGAGGCGATGGGGGTGCAACGGGCATCGGCCTTTCGCCACGACGTGCAGTATCGCGAGGGCCGGCAGTTTCGAAAGTCCCGCGATCGTCGGGCCATCGAGCGGATGTCGACCTATGGCAAGAAGCTGCTGCAGGACCGTTGGACCGGCACCGAACACGACGTGATGTCGCAGCTGTGGCACGCCGGGGCGGCAGTTCCCTACCCGATCGCGTACGCGGACGACATCTTCGACCTCGAGTACGTGGGGAGCTGGGAGATGGCGGCGCCGCAGTTGTCGGCGGCCAGGCTCACACGTGCGCAACTGGTCGACGCGTTCGAGCAGTTGCTGGCCGGGCTGCGGACGATCACCGCAGCCGGTTTCGCGCACGGTGACCTGTCGTCCTACAACCTGTTGTGGTGGGAGGATCGCCTCTGGTTCATCGACTTCCCGCAGTCGATCGACGTCGCCGCGAACCTGCAGGGCATCGACTTCCTCCATCGCGATGTGCTCAACGTGTGTGAGTGGTTCCAGCGTCGGGGTCTCGCGGTCGACGCCGAGGTGGTGTTTGCCGACCTGCTGAGCTTCCTCTGACCCGCGAGCCCGACACCTCCTGCTCGCGATGAGCGAAGCGGCCGCATACGGCACCCTTCGCTCATCGCTGGGTGTGGTCAGCCCTCGATCAGGCGGGCGACGATGCCGCCGTTGGAGACGGCGTAGATGTCGCCGGCTGGCCCCGATGTGATTGCGACGAGCTCGTCGAGTCGCGCGATCTCGATGACCCGCGGCTCGCTCGGTGGCGCCGACGGATCCAGCGCCCAGATCTGGCCCGTGCAGTAGTCGCCGAACAGGTACCACCCGGCGAGGTCGGCCACCGCGCCGCCGCGGGCGACGACACCGCCGGTCACCGAGCAACGTCCGTCGCTGTGGTCGTAGACGAAGAGCGGATCGACGGCACCGTCGGTGGGCTGGTCGCCGTTGAAGCGTTCGAATCCCTCGAACGCACTCCAGCCGAAGTTGACCCGGCGGGCAGCGTCGCGACGCTCGAACGCGGGCGAGCGGTTGATCTCCTCGAAGTTGCCCTGCCCGACATCACCGATCCAGAGGTCACCGGTGACCGGGTCGAACGAGAACCGCCACGGGTTGCGTAACCCGAATGCCCAGATCGCCGGATCGGCCCCGATGTCGTCGACGAAGGGGTTGTCAGGAGGCACCGTGAACGGTTGCTCGCCATCTGCGGTCGGATCGATCCGCAGGATCTTGCCGAGGCGGCTCGACAGATCGAGCGCATGGCGTTCGGGGTCTCCGCCCGATCCGCCGTCGCCGACACCGATGTACAACAGCTGGTCGGGTCCGAAGGCGAGCTGGCCACCGTTGTGGTTGCGATAGGGCTGGTCGATCGTCAGCACCTCGCGATAGGTGTCGCGATCGAAGAGCCCGGTGACCGGGTCGATGGCGAACTCTGCCACGACCGTGTCGCCGGCATCGTCGGTGAAGTTCACGAAGGCGAGATCGTCGGTGGGATGGAACGCCAGGCCCAACAGGCCCTGCTCGCCACGCGCCTCGGTGAGGTCGGAGATGTCGAGCACGACGTTCGTGGACCGATCCGTCACCGCCACGACCCGCCCCGGCTGCTCGACGACGTAGATCTCCCCGGAGGCCGCCCGTGCAGCAACGTCGACGGGCTGGTCGAACGAACCGATCTCGAGCCACGACACCGTGGGTTCACGAAGCGGAGCGATCGGCGCCGCGCTGGTGGCGGGCGTTGCGGGCTCGGAAGCCTGTGACTCGCCCGGCGTGCCGGTCGGTGACGTCTCCGGCTCGGTCGGGGTGATCGCGAGCTCCGAGGACCCGGGCGGTTGGACCTCGGTGGGCCGGCCGCTGCCGAACGAGTCATCGTCGCCGTCGGAGCTGCACGCCGAGATCACGAGCGTGGCGGTTGCTGCGGCGACGAGGAGCGCTCGGGTCATCTCACCCTTCTATCGCGATCCTCGCCGCTCAGCTGGTCAGGCGGGTGAGGCCTTCCTGGACGACACTCACCGCGAGGCGACCATCCGTGGTGAAGATCGACCCCTGCGCCATCCCGCGTGCCGACGACGTCGACACCGCGGACTGCGCGTAGAGCAGCCAGTCGTCGGCACGGAACGGACGATGGAACCACATCGCATGGTCGACGCTCGCCATCTGCATACCCGGCGTGTCCCAATCGAGCCCGAACGGCAGCAGCGTGGTGTCGAGCAGCGTCATGTCGCTGGCATAGGTCACCACGCAGGCGTGGAGCACCGGATCCTCGGGAAGCACACCGTCGGCGCGCAGCCACACGTGTTGCTTGGTCGTCGACTGGCCGCGCCGGCTGGTCGGGTCGCCGTCGACGTAGCGGAGATCGATCGGCCGCGGTCGATGGTACCAGTCGCCGATCTGCTCGGCGTACGGGGCCATCCGCGTGTGGAAGTCGGGCAGGTCGAGCGGATCGCCCATGCCGGCCGGCATCTCGAGTTGGTGGTCCGGCCCCGGCTCGTCGTCGTGGAAGCTCGCCTGGAGATTGAAGATGGCGCGCCCGTGCTGGATCGCCACGACCCGCCGAGTGGAGAAACTGCGACCGTCGCGGATCCGGTCGACCTCGTACAGGATCGGAACCGTGGGGTCGCCCGGGCGGAGGAAGTAGGCGTGCAACGAGTGCACCAGGCGGTTGGGTTCGTCGATGGTGCGGGCCGCAGCGACGAGCGCCTGTCCGGCAACCTGCCCGCCGAAGACGCGTTGACGGTTCTCGTCGGGGGAGTTCCCACGAAAGATGTTGACCTCGATGGCTTCGAGATCGAGGAGTCGGACGAGGTCGTCCAACGCCGACTGGTTGGGGGCGGTGCTCTCCATGACAGGCGCCATGTTGTCACGTCCTACAGTCGCGCCATGACCTTGCTCGACCTGTCTGCCGATGACGTCCTCAACACGACCCGCGCGGTGCGCAAGCGCCTCGACTTCTCCCGACCGGTGGAGGACGACGTGATCCGCGAGTGTGTCGCCACTGCCATGCAGGCGCCGTCGGGATCGAACCTCCTGACGATGCAGTTCGTCGTGGTGAAGGACCCCGAGAAGCGCAAGGCGATCGGCGAGATCTACAAGCAGGGCTTTGCCGTGTACCGGACCCTGCCACAGTTCGCCGGCGCCATCGTGAAGGAGACCGACGCCGAGCAGGCGCAACAGAACCGGGTGGTCGATTCGGCGGAGTACCTGGCGGAACACATGGGAGAGGCACCCGTGCTCGTGATCGGCTGTACGGTCCCGCGCGTCGACGAGGGGCCGGCGATGATGGCGGCGTCGGTGATGGGCAACATCCTGCCGGGCATGTGGAGCTTCATGCTGGCCGCACGTGCACGCGGGTTGGGCACGGCATGGACGACGATCGCATTGATGTTGGAGAAGGAGGTCGCCGACGTCGTCGGCATTCCTTCCGACGAGATCCAGCAGGCATGCCTGACGCCGTTGGCCTACACGATCGGCACCGACTTCAAGCGGGCGCTGCGGCCCGACCCCGACACGATCATCCACTGGGACACCTGGTGACGCCCGAGCGTCGCAACCTGGCGCTCGAGACCAAGGGGTTCATGCCCGCCGATGAGGGCGACGCGCTGTGGGACGCGGCGTTGGCGGCCGGCGCAGCGGTGCCGGGTGCGCCGTTCCTCGAGGTCGGCTCGTACTGCGGTCGCTCGACGATCTGGCTCGGCGATGCTGCCGAGCGCACGGGCGTCGTGCTGTTCGCGGTCGATCACCATCGCGGTTCTGAGGAGAACCAGGCGGGTTGGGAACATCATGATCCCGACGTGGTCGACCCTCGCACCGCAAGGATGGACACGTTGCCGTTCTTCCGGAGGGCGATCCACGACGCCGGGCTCGAGGACTCGGTGATCGCGGTCGTCGGACGGTCGCCGCTCGTCGCCGCGGCCTGGACGACACCACTCTCGTTCCTGTTCATCGACGGCGGCCACGGTGAGGAGCCCGCTCGACTCGACTACGAGGGGTGGACGCCACATGTCGCCGTCGGTGGAACCCTGGCGATCCACGACGTGTTCCCTGATCCGGCCGAGGGAGGTCGTCCCCCGTACGAGCAGATCTTCCGGCCGGCGCTCGAGTCGGGGCGGTTCCAACTCGTGTCGGCGACCGGGTCGTTACGCGTGCTGCGCCGAGTCGACTGACTCGCTCACCTGTGACCAGCGAGGCCGGCGCGCGACCACGAAGCGCCGTCGGTCGACGTAGATGAGCAGTCCCGCGCCGACCGCGATGATCGAAGCTGCCGCGACGCCGAGCGTGCCCGTGGACCCGGAGGCGTAGAGCGCCCCACCGAGGAGCGGCCCGAAGACCCGGCCGGCGGCCATGACGGCCTGCGCATCGCCGGCGCGCTCCTCAGGGAAGTTGGATCGTTCGGCGAGCAGCGTGAACGCTGCCGGGATCCCCATGAAGAAGACGAACCCCCAGCCGACCATGGCGACCCCGAACACCCAACCACTCCGCGACAGGGCGATCGCCAGCGCGCAGAGTGCGGTGACGAGGAACCACAGGCCCGCTGGACCCCGGCGACCTGTCCATCGCGCTGACGGGATCGCGGCCAACGCGTTGGCGCTGAACAAGAGGGACACCATCAGCGGGCTCAGTCCGTCGAGTTCCTCCCCGATCGCCGCCGCGTAGACGAACACCGCCGACCCGCCGAGGGTGAGCAGCCCGAGGGCGACCAGGATCACCTTGGCAGCGCGTGTCGCGCGGTGCCGGAGGTGATGAGGTCGCAGACGGTCGACGCGCGGGACCTGGCGGGTGAAGGCGATGGGCACTGCGCTGACCGCCGCGAGCGAGACGAACAACCAGGCGAGGCCGGCGGACTCGAGCACGATCGCAATGAGCGGCGACACGACGACGCCCACGAGCGGACCGACCACGGCGACATCGCCCGTCTTCGAGGGGTCACCGAACGCGGCCTGCCAGGCGATCCACGCGGCGAGACCGAGCGAGAGACCGCTCACGAAGCGGAGGGCGACCAGGATCTCGAACGTCGGGGCGAACGCCGAACCGAGATTGGCGATCACCCCGAGCAATGTCCCGACGAGGAACACACTCCGAACGGGGTGAAAGAAGCGCCCTCCGACCCAGGACGCGACGACGAACCCTGCGAGCTGGGCAGTCGAGATCCAGCCCGCCGTACCGATTTCGATGGAGTACTCCGCCGCGACAGCGGACAACGCGAAGGGTGTGGCGGTGAACACTGCCGTGCTCGTGGCGATCGCCGCCAAGAGCGCCGCCGACACCGACGGCCTCGCGGCCGCCAACAGCCGGAGGGGCACCTGGATCGACATCGACGCGGACCGTCAGTCGCCGAATTCGGCGCGAAGCTCTTCGCGCGCCGCCACGATGACATCTCGGACCTGGTCGCTGAGCGCGGCGACATCGTCCATCGTCATGCCTTCGGTGCTGATCGGGTCGAGCACCCGTACCTCGGCCCTGGCGTATCCGAGGCGCCAGTCGTGCTTGCGTAGTGCGTCTCGTGTGCCGTGGACGGCGAGCGGCAGGATGGGCACCTGTGCTTCGATCGCGAGCCGGAACGCGCCGGTCTTGAACGGGCGCAGCTCACCGGTCTTCGAGCGGGTCCCCTCGGGGAAGATCATCACCGACACGTTCGTCGCCAGACGGTCGCGCGCGGCATCGAGCGCCTTGGCCGTCGAGGTGGCATCGCCGCGCTCGAGCGGGATGTCGCGTGCGAGGCGCATCATCCAGCCGACGAGCGGGATCCGGAGGATCTCGATCTTCGACATCCACTTCATCTCCGTCGGCAGATGTGAGATCAGCAGGATGTCGACGAAACTCTCGTGATTCGAGACAACCACGTACGGGCGCCGCATGTCCTCGGGCAGGGTGCCCGAGGTGTGGAACTTCCACAGCGGTGTCAATCGTTCGTGGACGACGGCGAGCTTGCGGAACAGGTACCCAGCGGCGTACGCACCCTTGTCGAAGGGCATGGTGACGAGGCGAACGATCGCGACCATCGGGGTCCACACGAGAATGATCACGCCCAGCGCGATCCAACTCCAGATCGAGAAGATGGTCCGCGCGAAGGTCGAATTCATGGCAGAGCAACGTAACAGTCGGATCGACCGTCTCCCGTCCCCGTTGCGATGAGCGAAGCGACCGTATACGGCACCGTCCGCTCATCGCTGGACGTTTGGAGTGTGCTGCGATGAGCGAAGCGACCGTATACGGCACCGTTCGCTCATCGCTGGCTGCGGGGTTGCCGGACGGTCGCACTCAGAACGGGACGAAGACGTCGCTGGCGGGCGTGGCCCGCGTGATCGCGTCGACGGCCAGCACGACCGCGGCGGCCGTGTAGGACGTGTGTTCGTCGAAGGGGAACAGCACCGGCTCCGGATACACGATGCCGGTCCAGTACGAGCCGTCGTCGCGCCGATGCGTGCGCGTCCAGGTGAGCAGGTCGGTGGCGGTCGACATGTCGCCGATCGAGGCGTAGGCGAGCGCACATTCGGCGGTCTCGGACGCGGTGATCCACGGCTCGTCACTCACGCAGCGGATCCCGAGGCCCTCCATGGCGAAGGTCTCCCACCCCTCGGCCAGCCGGGCCTTTGCTGCCTCGCCGATGAGGACACCGGTCAGCACCGGGTAGTACCAGTCCATGGCCCATCGAGTCTTGGGCTCGAACGCCTCGGGCCGGGTCCGCACGGCGTGTGCCATCACATCGGCAGCCTCGATCCAACCCGGACGAGGTTCGCTGACGCTCTCGCCGAGCCGGGCACCGCATCGAAGTGCGTGTTGGATGCTGGAGGTTCCGGTGAGCAGCGCGTAGTCCCAGGGCCGGGCGTCGGGCTCGACCGCCCACAGTGGAAGCCCGTCGTGGCGGCGATGGCCAAGCACGAACTCGAGCGCGCGCTCGACGGTCGGCCACATGCGCTCGGCAAAGTTTCGATCCCAGGTGAGACGAAGATGGTGGCTCACGCCCGTGGCGATGTACGCGCAGACGTTGGTGTCGAGCTTGGCGTCCTCGATCGACCCGTCGCAGTGGTAGTAGGCGTGCCAGGAACCGTCGGGTCGTTGGGTGTCGACGAGCCAGTCGTAGGCGCGCACGGCCTCGTCGTGAAATCCGGCGACGTCGAGCGCCATCGCCGACTCGACATGGTTCCACGGGTCGCAATGGCCGCCGGGGAACCAGGGAATCATCCCGGTGTCGAGCTGGAGTGACGCGAGGTGCTCGCCGGTCACCTGCAGCTCGTCGGCGCTCAGGACGCCCGGGAGGTGCGCGACGTGCTTCACCGCCGCCCCGATACATCGGGCGGGCGAATGGAGCGCTCCTGCTTGACGCCGTAGAAGACGATGCTCTTGCCCAGCACTGGTGAGAGCATCCGATCAGCGACCTTGGTCACGGTCGGTTGCTCGACGATGTCCCACTCGAGGAACTCGCGGTACTTCTTCACCGCAGCGTTGTCGTCGTTGCGCGGGCCGACCGCGCACTTGAGCCACCAGTACGGTGAGTGCAGCGCGTGGGCGCGGTGGTGCCCTTGCAGGTCGAGACCGGCAGTTCGGAGCTTCGCCGACAGCTCGGTGGCGCTGTAGATGCGCACGTGGCCGCCCTCGCTCTTCGGGGCGTGGTACTCGTCGGAGAGCATCCAGTTGATCTTCTCCGGGAACCAGGCCGGCACGGTGGCGGCGAAATGGCCACCTGGTTTGAGCACCCGAACCATCTCGGCGATCGCGGCGACGTCGTCCTGGATGTGTTCGAGCACCTCGGACGTGATCACGACATCGAACGAGTCGTCGGCGAAGGGCAGTTTCGTCGCGTCACCGCGCAGTACACCCTTGAATCGGTCGAGGTCGATCTCGCCGGCGTCGACCATGCCGCCGAGCGTCGCTCGGGTCTGGACGACCTCGTCCTCGGCGTAGTCGAGCGCGACCACGTCGGCGCCGCGACGAGCGCACTCGAAGACGTGGCGACCGAACCCGGCGCCGACATCGAGGACGCGGTCGCCGGGGACGAGACCGAGCTGATCGAACTTGATCGTCAGCATCTCAGATCCGTCCGTTGGCTCGCAGCTTCTGCACGTTCTGGGGCATCGCGAGAACCTCTCGGTACTGCTCGACGGTCTCCTCGGCGCACTTCCTCCAGGTCCAACGTTCGAGGACGCGTTGACGGCCTGCTGCCCCGATGCGCGCACGGAGGTCGGCGTCGTCGAGCCCGCGGGCGATCGTCGCGGCGAGTGCGTCCTTGT
>JBGSII010000444.1:0-15805 GCA_041742555.1 Ilumatobacteraceae bacterium | reverse complement strand
GTGGGGACGTCGCCGTCGGCGACCCGGCGGCGGAACTCGGCCGCGGCGGCCCGGTGAGCAGCCGTTCCACTGGCGTCGATCCAGGCGAGCGTGTCGGTTTCGAGGTCTGGGCGGCCGTATCGCCGGGTCATCCAGAGCCGGGCGAGCGTGCCCGAGGTGATCTCGAACTCCGAGATCGCCACGGCTGCGCCCACCGTGATCCGCTTGTCGTGGAACACCCCTGCACGGGGCGCGTGGCACACGCGCCACCCCGCGAGGCGGAGCCTCCACGAGATGTCGACGTCGTCGCAGTACATCGGGAAGAAGTGGTCGTCGAAGCCACCGACCGCATCGAACGCCTCGCGCCGGAACATGAAGCAGCTCCCGCTTCCCCACGAGGTGTCGCCGTTGACGGGATCATGGTCCTTCGGATGTTCGATCGGCATCTGGCGTCCGTCGACACCACCGACGCGATCACCTGCCAGGGTGTCGAGGAGTTCGACCGCGCACCGCGGCGATGGATAGGTATCGGGGTTCAGCACCCAGATCACCTCGTCGTCGCGCCGTGAGGCGAGTGCGTTGGAACCACCCGCGGAACCGAGGTTCGCGCCGAACGGCACCGTGGCGACGTGGTCGGCGACGCCGTCGAGTTCTGCGGCAAGCCCCTCGCGAAGGGTGTCGATCGTCGCCGGATCGGAGCAGTCGCCGAACTCGACCGAGACGTGTTCGACACCGGCGGTGCGAGCCTGTGCCATCGCTGCTGCGATCGCCTCCGCCAATCGGATCAGCTGTCGGGGTTCGTTGTGGAACGTCACGACCTGGACACCGACGCTGCGGAACATGGCGCCCAGGACGCTAGCGGCTCGGAGGTTCGGGGTGCGGACAGCGCTGGCGTGTGGCGGAACGCAGCCCGCGTGCACCGTTACGCTCGCGACGATGCCGACCACGACCCCTGCCGAGGTGGCGACGCAACCGCGTCCGTTCCCGCCAGCGGTCGAACGCGCCGTCGGTGTGGCCGGCCGGCCGATGTCGTGGCTGTGGACGAAGGGGTTCCGGTTCCTCGCCGTCCTGGACGCGATCGCTCTCTACTCGCTGATGGTGATCATCAGCTTCGTCCGCTTCGGGTTCAGCTTCGACTGGGACACGTACCCCCTGTCGCGATACTTCGTCGGCTTCGCGATCGCCACCGGGATCCATCTCGTCGTCAACTACTTCACCGGCCTCTACGAGCGCGAGCCCCGCCTCGGCGTACGGCCCTGGCTCCCGCGAACGCTGCTCGCCACCGGGATCGGCGTGGCCGTCCAAGGCCTGGCATTCGTCGTCCTCGACCGGTACCTGATGCCGCGTCTGAACCTTGCGGTGTTCCTCGTCCTGGCCTCGTTCGTGCTCGTCGCCAACCGCCACCTCAGCCGACGACTGGCCCGACGTCGCCAGGGTGCTCCGCGGGTCGTGCTCGTCGGCGAGCGCGATTCGATCGATCTGGCCGCTGCGCACCTTGCCGAGACCGACCGAGACGCCGTCGTCGTCGCTCGAGTCGGGTCACCGGACCTGCTGACCGCGGCGGTCGTCGACAACGAGGCGTCCGACGTCCTGCTGATGGATGTGACCGCGTTCGGGTCGGTGTACCCGGAGCCGCTGAACTCCCTCGACTCCGCCGGGGTCGGGTTCCTCCAGCGGGTGTCCGCTCGCGAGACATTGCTCGGACTGAAGACGGTCCGCCAGGTGGGCGGGATGCCGTTCGTGCCGTTGCGACTGCACACCGTGCCCGGCTACAAGGTGCGGCTGAAGCGGCTCTTCGACCTGGTCCTCGTGCTGCTGTTCGCGCCCGTGTGGGTTCCGCTGTTGGCACTGCTCGCGATCTACGTGCTCGTCACGGCGCGACGCCCGGTGTTCTATCGCCAGACGCGTGTCGGACGCGACGGCGTGGTGTTCTCGTGCGTCAAGTTCCGCACCATGGTGCCCGACGCCGAATCCGACGGCCTGGCGCGCCTCGCGTCCAAGGACGACGAACGTGTGGTGCCCGCCCTCGGGTGGATGCGCTCGACTCGTGCCGACGAACTCCCACAGCTCTGGAACGTGATGCGCGGCCAGATGTCGCTCGTCGGGCCTCGACCCGAGCGGCCCGAACTCGTGGCCGAGATCGTCGAGCGGGTGCCCGGCTACGTTCGCCGCAGCGAACTGCCGCCCGGGCTCACCGGCCTGGCGCAGGTCCACGGGCGCTACGGCACCGACCCCGAGTACAAGCTCGGCTACGACCTGCAGTACCTCGTCAACTGGTCGATCGTCATCGACATCCAGATCCTGTTCCGCACCATCTGGGTGGTCGTGAGTCGCCGTGTGTGACACGTCGGACCTCGACGTCGCCTGGCCCGACGTCGACGTCGTGATGCCGATCCGCAACGAGGCCCAACACCTCGCTGCTGCGGTTGCCGCCGTCCGCTCGCAGGACTACCCGGGCCGGGTGAGGATCTTCCTGGGCGTCGGGCCTTCGGATGATGCCACCGAGGCGGTCGCCGCCGAGCTGGCGGCGGCCGACGACGACCTGGTCGTGGCCGACAATCCGAGTGGGATCACCCCCTCGGCGCTGAACGTTGCGATTCGCGCAGGATCGGCACCGATCGTGGTCCGTGTCGACGGCCACAGCGTGCTGTCGGACGGCTACATCCGTCGGGCGGTCGAGACCATGCGGCGAACACGCGCCGTGAACGTCGGCGGGCTGCAAGTCCCGATGGCGGCCACCCCGTTCGAGGAGGCCGTGACCGCTGCGACCACGTCGTGGCTGGGAACCGGCGGCGCGTCGTATCGGGTCGGTGGCGCCGAGGGCCCCGTCGACACCGTGTTCCTCGGTGTGTTCGACCGAGCCGCGATCGAAGCGGTCGGGTTGTTCGACGAGCGGCTCGTGCGCAATCAGGACTACGAACTGAACATCCGCCTGCGCAAGGCGGGCGGCACCGTCTGGTTCGATCCCGAGCTGTCGGTGGGCTACCGGCCGCGAGGGTCGTGGAGCGCGCTCGCTCGCCAGTACTACGAGTACGGCTGGTGGAAGGCGGTGGTGATGCGCATGCATCCCGAGTCGGCCAGGTTGCGCCAGGTGGTTCCGCCCGTCGGGGTGGTCGGCGGTGCCCTGCTGAGCCTGCTCGCACTGCGTTGGAGGGTGCTCGCATGGGTGCCCCTCGTGGCCGGCGCCGTGCTGGCGCGCGAGGTGGCCAGCGCTCGACCTCGGAGTGTTGGTGCCGCAATTCGCCTCGCCGGCGTGTTCGTCACCGTTCCCACCACGTGGTCCGCCGGGCTCGTTGCCGGCATGAGCCAGCGCCACTGTCACGTCGCGAGCTCGAACGATCCGGCGACCGCCTCGTGACGCAGACGGCGGGTCGGTGATCGCTCGCCGACATGCCGAACCCCGAGCGGATACTCTCGGTTGGATCAGTCGATGTGCGAGACTCCGGCCATGAAGTTCGATCCGGTCGCCGACATCGTCGACGGCATCCCGCACATGAGCCGACGCAACGGCCGTCGTGTCTACGACCACGTCATCCAGAACGAGCTTCACCGGGTCCTCGAGCTGGGGACCCACCACGGTGTCTCGACGTGCTATCTCGGCGCCGCGGTCGACGAGCTCGGCGGTGGCTCCGTCGTCACGATGGATCGCCTGATCGCGAAGAACCTCGAACCGAACGTCGAAGAGCTCCTGGCGCGCACCGGGCTGTCGCACGTGGTGACCGCCATCTACGCCGAGCGGAGCTTCACCTGGAACCTGCGTGAGATGCTCGCTCAGCCGGAGCCACCTCAATTCGACTTCGTCTTCCTCGACGGTGGCCACACCTGGGACGTGACGGGTTTTTCGTTCTTCCTCGTCGATCGGCTCCTCGCGCCAGGCGGGTGGCTCCTGTTCGACGACATCCAGTGGAGCCTCGCCAAGAGCCCCTCGGTCCGCGACAAACCGGAGACCAAGGCCCTCCCCGAGGAGGAGCGCAATGCGGAGCAGGTCGGTGACGTGTTCCGGATCCTCGTCGAACGTGACCCGAACTACGTCACGCGCCTCGACGGCAACTGGGGCTGGGCCCAGAAACGGTCCGCTGATGACCGGCCCGGATCGAACACTGCACCGGCGACGCTCACGAGCCGCGCGACCTCCACCTCGCGATCGCTGTCGATGTCCGTCAAACGGGCGTGGCGCTCGCGACCCAGCTCACGGTCCTGACCCGGGGCGGGGCTCTGACGGCAGGATCCCCGCAGCGAAGAGTCGAGCCTCGGCGATCTCCCATTGGCGACCGAGCTGCTCGTCGGCGCTCGGAGCCCAGCGCTCGGGTGGGCCCGGGTGCGGTGAGACCTCACCGAAGACCGGCCCATCCGGCGTGTCGAACAGGTCAAGCCGCACGAACGGAACTGCAAGGTGGCGCCCGATCGACCGCGCTGCGTCGAGGACGTCGTCGCCACCCGTGGGGCGTTCGAGCGTCCGGTCGTACCGATCGGCGAACTTGACCGGTCCCAGGTCCTCCCAATCGGATGTCCAGATCTTGAACTTCCAGCGTCGCGGGTCGGCGACCCCTCGCATTCGGCGCTGCATGATCACGGCCGGTTCGTCGTAGAAGCAGTACACCTTCAGATCGTCCGGGATGCCGATCACCTCGGCGAGTTCCTCGCGTGGCGCGAGGAGCTGCTCGACGGCGAAGCGAGCCGACACGCCGCCCGAGGACGCGAACTCGCGATACCGGGCAGCGACCTGCTCGACCGACTTGTGACGGTTGTCCATGAGATCGAGGAACTCGTTCTGAGGAGTTCTCACGAGGAGGAACACGCCACGGTTGGCTGCGCCGTTGTGGGGTTTGATCGCAAAACGATCCGGGAGCATCGACCAATCGAGATCGTCCATCGACGTGGACTCCAGGTACAACTCGGGAACCGCGACGCCGAGCGACGATGCAAGGCGGTACCCGGCACGCTTCTCGTTGAACGTCCAGACCCGCTGTCGCGCGCCATTGAGCTCGAGCAGCTGTTTGCGACGCTTGGACTCGTAGAGCTTGTACCTGAAACTAGGGCGTACACCCTGCGGCTCCGCCCAGTTGATCTCCGGCACGGGAACGCCGAGTTCTGCCGCCGGGGCACCGGACCGGTCGGCGACCGACCGGCGCGTGAGGCGTCGTCTCCAACTCATGACCCGGCCTCCCGTTACCACGCGGTGCGAACGATGCGCAGCTCGGCGGAACCCTTCTCATGGCGATGCATCGCCACCATCTCCGCCCCGAACCGTTCGATCCACTCACCCACGATGGCCTGTTCGTCATCCCGCTTCGCATCGTCGAGGAAGACGCGAGCGTCCGGAGCAAGGGTGTGGCGAAGCAGCGGCAGGGCGGGGAAGCGGCTCCGAGGGCCGGTGGATGCCGGAGGCCCGTCGATCAGGAGGAGATCGATGTCGGCCGGTATGGCGGCGAGCTGCTCCGACTGGTACCAGTCGTACGGGTCACCGTCGACGTGAACGTGCGCCAGTGGAGCGTGAATGACCTCGGCGACATCGGAGCATCCGTGGTGCTCCAGCAGGCGGCGTGTGTGCTGTGCCCACTGCTCGTCGTGTTCCACGGCGACGACCCGTCCATCTCCGCCGGACTTCTGGATCGCGAGCGCGAACAGCAGCGTCGACACACCGCTGCCGGTCTCGAGTATCCGGCGCGCCTTCCTTGCGAGCACTCTCTCGACGAGCTCGACGGCGATGTCGGGCGACAAGGCCCAGCCGCGAAGCGGGGGAAGTGGCCGGACCGGCTCGAGCAGTCGCTCGAGCACGTATCGGGCCTCGAGCTGCCGGTAGAGCTGGAACGACGTGTCGGCGAGACGCCGATCGAGCATCGGGCGCGACACCGCCTTGGATGCCGCGTCGAGCGGTTGGCGAAGATGTCTGAGGGTCGAACGGAGCTCATCGGAGTTCCGTCGAACGTCACGCTGCACCTCCCGGAGCCGGGCAGCGCTCCGGCGTTGATCGACCAGATACAGCACGATGAGGCTCGTGATCGCCATGGCACCGAACCCGAGTGCTGCGCCGAAGGCAAGGGTCGGCCCGTCGGCGCCGTCGATGGTCGCCACGCTGAATCCGATCGCAGCCGCGACGAGCGCTGCGGCGCTCGACAGCAGGGCCGCAACGATCACGATCCGTCGTTTGTTCATCCCGCCCATCTCCTCAGTACATCAAGGGTTGCGCCCGCCCAGTTCGCGATGAGCCGACGCGTCACCGCGCTGAGGTGGCCCCAACGCCCACCGTTCGACGCGGACGCCATGTCGTGAGCAGACGACCCCTCGTGGGGTCCTGCATCCTCGGTCACCGTCTCCGGCGCCACTGGGACGATGCCCAGTGACTCGGCATCGACCCACCACGACCCGAAGAGCTC
Source organism: Ilumatobacteraceae bacterium (assembly GCA_041742555.1). GTDB lineage: Bacteria > Actinomycetota > Acidimicrobiia > Acidimicrobiales > Ilumatobacteraceae > Sva-07. The sequence continues at coordinate 9,449 of JBGSII010000444.1, read as the reverse complement.
GCTCGCAACGGTGATCGGATCCTCGTCGGGACGCACGTGTCGGGCCCGGCGCACGGCTCGATTTCGAACGACGACGACCGGTACAGCCGGGTCGGATGCACACAGGGCGCGAACAACTCCGACGGGGTGCTCGCGGAAGATCGTGCGGACCGCTCGTTCAGCTTGGGGCGTCCACTCCAGCCCGACGGGAACCACGGCGGTGGCGAAGGACGGATCGAACTCGTCGGTCAGCACTGGCTCCTCCGGCGTGATCACCCTGAACGCCGGCACCACGTCGATGTCGCCGACCGGGAACGCGTCGGACCGCCGAAAGCCCGGGAGCGGAATCAACGCCTCGACGTACGGCCGACGGATGCGCTCGATCTCTGCACGCCGTTCACTGGTCAGATTCCTGCGACCCTGGTGCCAGTGGATCGCATCCCGATCGAGCACGAGGATCGCTCCATTGGTGTGGAGCCGGTAGCCGAACTCGGTGTCCTCGACACCACGAACTCCCAGTTCCCGGAATCCGCCGACCTCGGCGAACTGCGCCGAGGTCACGGCGAGCGTGGCACCGATGGTGATGCGGAACGCGTCGATCGCCTCGACCCTGAGGTCGTTCGTGCGTTGGAACGTCGTCTCGCGATACGCCTGATCATCGACCTCCGACCCCGCGAAGTGCTCGGCCATCGCGCCGTCGGCAACGAGACGAACGATCTGGTCGTCGGCGAGATCGTCGGTGTCCACGAAGTTGCACAAGCCCATCGGCACGACGAGGTCGGAGCGCTCGAACCACCGAGCGTACGCCGACACGACCTGGCGCTCCGGGATGACGTCACCATCGAGGAAGATCAGAATCTCACCGCCGGCCGCCCGCGCTGCGGTGTTGCGCGCCTGTCCGGCGCCGAACGCAAGGGTCTGTTCCTGACGAACGACCCGGCACTCATAGGGCAGCGACGGCGGAATCGTGACCGACGGCACCGATCCGTCGTCGGCGATCACGACCTCGAAGAGCCGGTGCGGATAGGACTGGGCGGCCAAGGCGAGCAGTGTCCTGCGGAGGCCGGGCCCGGGATTGCGCGTCGGGATGCAGATCGACACCAGCCGATGCGGCGTCCAGCGTTCGTCGGCCGGGGGAAGGAGTTGTGACCAGTCGTTTCCCTTCATCGATCGATCGATCACGAGGCGCTCCCGCACCGGACGTCGGCGAACTCGAGATCGAGGCCAGGGCGTTGATCGACCGAGTGCCGCAGGAAGTAGGCATCGTCCACGTGCCAGGTGTGCTCCCCGAGTTCGTGGCCTCGCCGCCGCAGCACGTACCCGAAGCCGTGGGTCCGATAGCACTGGAGCCCTTCATGGGCCATCGCGTCGATGAGCCGTCGATCGACCTGTCGGGGGACCTCGTCCCAGCGGACGCGCCGCAGATCGGCCGTGCTCAGCAGGAGTGTTCCCCCCGCCACGGTCGTGGACCACCGTTCCGAGCCCGTTGCGAAGCGCCGGACCGTCACGTCGAGCGCTTCGAGATAGACGAATTCGGCGGCCTTCCCGACGAGCGGCGCGCCCGAGTACTCGCGCGCCAGGACCATGTCCGCCAGGTGATACGGGGCATACCAGTCATCGTCGTCCCATTTGGCGACGAGGGGGCGATCGGCCCGTTCGGCCAACACGTTCAGGACCTGTCCGAGGTTCATCGAGTCAGGGAGGCGTTCGACGACGAGGTCACCGGGGAACGCGGCGTCGAGCTGGGCCGGGAGATCGGGAGGCATGTGCGATCCGTGCAAGCCAACGACGAGTTGGACGTCGACGTGCGCTTGCGAGGCGACCTGGCGAGCTGCTTCGACGACATCGTCGGGTCGATTCGACGGCAGCAACACCGAAACGGCCGGAACGCAACGCACCTCGCTTCCCAGCACCGATCCGATGTGCGACCATCGACCACGCGCGGAGAACCGGGTGAGCGCTTCGCGTCGCAGGCGGATCGAATGCAGTTCCCTCGCCCACGCCGTCGCGACATCGGCGCGCTGGGCCGAATCGACCAGCTCGATCAGCTCTGACGGAAGCTCACGACGTACGGCTTCGGGGAGGCGGCCCGCCGTGAGCGGCGTCCCGTTGGCCGCCAGCTCGAGAATCGCCCGGGCCACCGACAAACCCGGCTCGTCGGATGCGGCATGGCAGGTGACGGATCGAGCCCGTCGAGCTCCGGCCATCTGCTTTCGCCGGATCGCGGCGTCCGAGCTCTCCAACACGGCGTCGAGACGGATCGTCTCGACCGCGGCGCGCTGCGGGAACCCCACCGGACTCCAGTGCCGGACGTCGACGGGACCGATCAGCTCGGCCACGACCGCGCCTGCAGCGGAGACACATCGCACACGACCGTCGGGACACGGCTCGAGGCGGCCATCGACCCGAGAGGCGGCGTCGCCGGCCGACGGCGGCGAGATGGGGCGAAGATCGACATCGCGCCGAAGGAGGTGGCTCTCCGGCAGCGCGTGGACATCGATGTCGGTGCAGATCACCGGCCGGGTCTGTTCCTTCGCCGCGCGCGACCGCCGGCGGCGCTGCCACCCTTCCCGAACGGCGCTCACCAGGTGCCCGGAGGCGAGGGTGCGACGAATCTCGGGCTGCCGGCCGACCCACCGGAGCACTGCACGAGCGAAACGGCGACGTTGTCGACGAAGGAGGTTTCCCAGGCGTCGGATCCGCCATGCGACCGACTGCCCCGACACCAGACGCCACCACAACGGTGCAAGGACCGGGAGCTCGTCCGGCGCGGCCGGACGGCTGACGTCGTCGTCTCGTACAGTCCGCGCCACCGCGCCGCGGACCCCGAGGCCGGTCGTGGTCCGTTCGCTCAGATGCCATGGGACTCCGAGCGGCTCGGACTCCACGGCGTCGTTCGGACTCGGCTCGGCTGAGGTCATGCCCGCAGCGACGCGGGCAGGCGCCGACGCAACGAACGGAGCTTCGCGCCGGTCCAGTTCGCGGCGCGAAGCGAGCGACGAGCCCGCAGCACCGCAAGTTGGCGTTCGAGTTCGAGGATGCGGAGGTCGGCCGCACTGAGTTCCGGCGCGTCCTCGAAGGGGCTGCCATCGAGATGTTCCTCGATCAGGATCCACGGCTTCTTCGGGCGATCGAGGATCGTGTACCGACCGTTCGGAAAGAGATCGATGATGTCACTCTCGACGAAACGACGGACATGGCCCTTCGACAGCGGCTCGGGTTCGTCGAACGGCACGGTCATCACCAGCTGGCCGCTGCACACGCGACGCAGCTCGCGCACACCAGCCTCGAAGATCTCCGTCGGGATGTGCTCGAGCACTTCCATGCAGGTCACCACCGCGAAGGAATCGTCCTCGAACTCCATGTCGGCGATGCTGCCGTCAACTCGGTGGATGTTGTCGAACAGCTCCGTGTACTTGTTGAACCTGGTGTGGTCGAGCGCTGTCACCGACCCGAACTTCCCCGACGCCGACATCATGTTCATGAACTGGCCGGCACCGGCGCCGACGTCGAGCGCGGCGTCTCCGGATCGCAACCGCGACAGCACGTAGGTCGTGCGACCCCAGTCAGCCGGGTGATACCAGCCTCCTCGGTTCTCGGGTTCCGCGCCGAAGATCCCCTCGTATGCGGACTTGACCTCGACCGCTTCGGGCGACGGCGCAAGGTGCTGGACGTCGACTCTCTGCGCCCGGAATGTCGGGGCCGAGGAACCTGCGGGCGCCGCGGACTGAACGTCGGACATCCCGTGAGCGTAGCCGTGACAACGGCGCGCAACGCTTCCACCCGGTGCCGGATCCCGCTCAGATGATCGGCGGACGACCGAGCCGGCCGAGCCGCCAGACCGTCGTCCATGCAAGTGGTCGTCGCACCAGCCGAGTTCGGAAGCCCTCGACGTAGCCCGCCACGTACGCCCGGCGACACTCACCGTTCGGTGCGCGCCACACGCCGAGCAGCGTCCAGGACACCAGGTGAAGGATCGCAACCGGCCAGGGCAGGTTGCGGCGGGCGATGAGCACACGATTGCGCCCGGTCAGCCGCCAACCGAACTCGTGGCGTCCGATCACCGTCGCCGGGTGGAACACCTCCGCATCGGCGAGATAGCGCACCGACCACCCACGATCGATCAGCCGCCACGAAAGATCCAGCTCTTCGTGCCCGTACCGGAGCACCGACCAGTACCCACCTGCCTCGATGTATGCCGAGCGCCGCAGCGCACACGCTCCACCGAGGAAGTTCACCACCGGGCCGCTCCTGTCCGCCGATCGGGCGCCGACCCTCGGGACGTGGCGGCGAGAGGTGCTGCCGGCCTCGTCGAGGATCCGGAACGACAGCGCGCCCGTCGTCGGATCGGCGCTGAACTCGGCGAGCGCTCGATCTTCGAGGTCGGCCGAGACCACTTCGGCATCGTCGTCGAGGAAGAACACGATCTCGGCGGTCGTCGAGCGGAGCCCGAGGTCGCGGCCGCCCGGGACGCCGAGGTTCTCTGAAGAGCCGACCACGCGCACCTCGAGGTCACCGACGTCGAGGAGTTCGGCGTCGACCCCGTTCGCGACGACGAGTATCTCAGCGCCGGATGTCTGCGCGCCGATCGACTCGACGGCGCGCCGGAGTTGGAGCGGCCGGTTCCCCATCGTCAACACCACCCAGGCCGCCTGCACTCCGAGATCCTCTCTGACTCGACCGACCCGCTGCAAGACAGCGCCGCGACGAATCCGTCGCCCGGCCCGACGAGAGCACGAAGTCGTCGCTCACGGTCAGTGTCGTGGCTCCATCGGTACGCTCTTGGCCGTGCGCGTCGCGTCTCCAGCCCCGCCCCAGCCAGGGATGCTCGATGTCCACGTCCCACCCGGGAACGTGGCGTACTTCCGCTCGCTGTGGGAGCGACGCGACTACATGGTCTATTCGGCCGCGAGCGAGCTGCGATCCCGACAGATGACGTCGGTGCTGGGCAACCTCTGGCATCTGCTCAATCCCCTGCTTCAGATCGGCGTCTACTTCGTCATCTTCGGGGTGGTCCTCGACGTCAATCGTGGCGACAACTACTTCGCGTTCTTGTCCGTCGGCATCTTCGTCTTCGGCTTCACCCAACGTTCGACGATCGCCGGCGCCGCCTCGATCACCAACAACAAGGGGCTGTTGAACGCGTTCTCGTTCCCACGGGCGTTGCTCCCGGTCACCTCGACGTTGACCGAGGCGATGGCGACGATTGCGCCGGTCATCGTGATCTACGTCGTCGCGCTCGCCAGCGGCGAGACCCCGTCGTTGCAGTGGTTGCTGCTCGTGCCGCTGCTGTTGGTCCAGCTCGTGTTCAACTTCGGCGCCGCGCTGACGGCTGCGCGCGCCACCAGCTCGGTCCGCGACATCTCACAGCTGCTCCCCTTCATCTTCCGGCTCCTGCTCTACGCCTCCGGTGTGCTGTTCGACGTCGACAAGTACGCCGACGGCAAGGGCTACGCGTGGATCTTCGAACTCAACCCGATCTACTGCATCGTCTCGCTGAGCCGCTGGACCGTGCTCGGCGGCGAGTTCAGACTCGACCTGCTGGCCATCTTCCTGGGTTGGACGGTGGCGCTGTCGGCGTTCGGCCTGGTCTGGTTCAGGGCAGGAGAGGGCGGCTATGGCCGTGACTGACGCCATCTCCCAGCCGACCGACCCGACGACGCCGCGCTTGACCATCGCCGTGCGCGACCTCGACGTGACATATCGCGTGTACGAACAGCCGGTCCTCAACGCACGCGAACTCGCGACCCGCGGGTTCCGCTCACGGGTCTCGACCTCCGTCGAGGCCATCCGATCGGTCACGCTCGACTTCTGGGCCGGCGAGGCGGTCGGACTCGTCGGATCGAACGGATCGGGCAAGTCCACGCTGCTCCGTACGATCGCCGGGCTCCAGCCCAAGTCGGGTGGCCACGTGTTCGTGACCAGCCAACCGCAGTTCCTCGGCGTCGCCGCTGCACTGAAGCCTCGGGTGTCCGGCTATCGCAACGTGTACCTCGGAGGACTGGCGATCGGCCTCGACAAGGACGAGGTCACCGACCGGATGGACGAGGTCGTCGAGTTCTCCGGCCTCGGTGACTCGATGGCACGGCCGTTGAACACCTACTCGTCGGGCATGCGGGCGAGACTGGCGTTCTCGATCGCAACCCTACGAACGCCCGAGATCCTGCTCCTCGACGAAGCCCTCGCGGTCGGTGACCGGGCGTTTCGCGAGCGCAGCATCGCGAAGATCAACGAGATCCGCAGAGACGCGAACACGATCCTCCTCGTGTCTCACAACCTGAACGAGATCCGCCAGACGTGCAATCGAGCCGTCTGGCTCAACCAGGGAGTTGTCGAGCGTCTCGGCGAGGTCGACGAAGTGCTCGACGCCTACGAGGCGTGGAGTGACAGCAAAGGGCGCTGAGCAGCAGGCGCTGGTGGCGATGATGGGCCCGGAGTCGACCGATGATCGGTAGGGAGCGTCGTCGGATGACGAACGTCTTCGTTCTGGGAACGGGGCGGTGCGGTACCGTCACCTTCGCGCGCGCATGCGAACACATCGGCGGATTCACGTCGGGTCACGAGACTCGTGCCCGCCAGATCGGCGAAGCTCGCTTCGACTACCCCGACGATCACATCGAGGTGGACAACCGGCTCAGCTGGTTCCTGGGTGGACTGGCACGGCGATTCGACGACGACTCGACGCTGTACGTACACCTCACGCGGGAACGTTCCGCGGTGGTCGAGAGTTTCGAGCGCCGATGGGATTCGGCGTTCCGGGCGAGCATCATCAGAGCGTTCGGACACGGCATCGTGTCACGGTCGGCCGACTGGTCAGTCGACGAACGCAGAGCGGTCTGCGGCTTCTACGTCGACACGGTCAATCAGAACGTTGCGGAGTTCGTGGCTGGCCGGCGCTCGATCGCGCTGCAGCTCGAGCTCCTCGACGAACAGTTCGTTCCGTTCGCCGAGCAAATCGGCGGTCTGGTCGATGCCGATGCCGCGCTGGAGGAGCTTCGAGTTCGCCACAACAGCTCGGATCCGGTCGTCGGGCGACAGGAGCCCGACGGTTCAGACCAACTCTGAGCTCGGGTGCACGTGGGTCGAGCGGATCCGGTCGAGCCAGCCCAGCAGCACCGCGACGGCGCGTGGGTCGTGGCGCAACCGGTGTCCCGCACCCTCGAACAGGCTCAGCTCGGCGCTGCCGTGAGCGTTCACCAGCTGGCGGGCGTCGGACACGGGAACGCTGTCGTCGTCCTCGCCGTGCATCACGAGCAGTGGACGGGGCGCGAAGCGTCGCGCCGATGCGACAGGTCGGAAGCGTCGAAACTCGCGGGTCCACTCCTCCACCGAGGGCGGGAAATCCCGACTGTGGATCGCGCCGATGTCGCGAGCGTGTTCGAGGAAGCGCCGCGGGTGCTCGGCCCAGTCGTCGAAGTCCGCACGGGGACTGAGCAGCCCGGCGGCGGATACACGAGGATCATCGGCCGCGACGCAGATCGCGATCGAACCGCCGGTGTTGGTGCCGAGCAGGATCACGCCGGTGGGCGATGCCTCCGCGAGCAGATGCGAGATCGCGTTGCGGAGGTCGTCGACCCAACCCTGCAGCGAGAAGTCACCCTCGCTCTCGCCACATCCACGGAAGTTGAAGGTCATCGCGACGCAGCGGAGTTGGTGGGCAGTCCGGTCCATCAGCTGCGGGAAGGTTCCCCCCGCGCGTTGCGCATCGAGCGACGCGATGGGAAATCCGTGGCACAAGATGACCGCCGGACCGGGCTGGATCTCTCCGGACGGACGGGCGATGTGACACGCCAACGACAAGCCGTTCGAGACGAACCGCTCGTTCATGCCCGGCATGTCAGCTCACCTCAGGCGCGGGGTTTGCGATGCCGCCGCCGAGCGCCGGGTGTCGCGAGGGTGTAGCCGCGGTTGCGGGCTTCGGCGAGCGTGTCCGGCCCGAAGCAGAGTCCCACACCCTCGGCAACGATCTCGTTGATCCTGTCGTCGTCGTCCCACGACTCGAGGTCGTAGACCAACTGCGTGCGCTTGTCGCCGATGAAGCGACTGTGTTCGAACTTCGGGTGATGATCCATCGGGTGTCCACGGTAGTCGGGGGTGGCCGCAGGCACATCAACCGCCTCAGCGAACCCACCATCCGCTCAGGTCGACGACGAGATGCCCGCCCGACTGGGTGAACAGACACGAGTCGCGGCCGTTGCTCGCCAACGGAACGATCGCACCGTTCGCGTTCACCTGGCCGACGATCGCGTTGACCGACGACGTCGTGGGTCGAGTGACACAGTCGTAGGTCGTGACGAATCCGGCTCTGACGTGGTCGGTGGCGGTGACGTTCACCGCTGCGGACACCGCTGTCGCGGAACCGAGCGCCGCTACCGACGGCCGGTACGAGACGACCCCCGCAGGCGCCAGCATCCCCACGGACGTGCGCGTGTCGAGCAGCCGCTGCGGCGTCGCCGGCAGGTACGACAAGCCGCTCTGCCCGAAGTAGCCGACCAGATCGACCACGATCTCCGTCGCAGTCATGCTGTACACACACACTCGCCGGTTCGAGCCGAGACCAACGATCGTGTTGTTGGGGCGAACGTCCCGGGCGACGAAGTTGATCGTCGACGTGTCCGGACGCGTCGACGCGCACGGGTACACCGTGGCGAAGCCCGGGCCGGAGGCCGCATCACTCGTGACGTTCAGTGCCACCGCCCGAGTGGTCGACGGCAGCGAGGAGAAGTCGACCTCGATCGTGCCTCCGGCACGCAACCGGCTCACGCCGCCCAGCCCCGTGCGAGTGTCGGCGACGCGAGTCGGCCCGGTGGCGATGAACCGCCCGGACGCGCCGGCGCCGATCCAGCCGGTCACGTCCACGACGACGTCGGTCTCGGCATGGGCATAGATGCAGGTGCGGCCGGTGGACGACAGCGTGGTGATCGCGGTGTTCGCCACCGTCTGGCGGGCGACGAAGTTGAGTGTCGACGCGGTCGGCCGACTCGGCGTGCACGGGAACATCGTGAGGAACCCGCTGCCAGCGGGATCGACCGCCACGACGCCCAGCACCGCAGCGGTCGCTCCAGTCGGGACGCCACCGCGACCGGTCACCTGCAGCGTGACGGTTCGACCGGCGGGTATCCGAATCGACCCGCCCAGACCGGACCGGGTGTCGAGCAGACGGTCGGGAGTCACCGGGGCGTAGCAGTTCTGTGTCGGCTTCGGTGGCGGCGGAGCGGGCGGTTCCAGCGGCGCCACCGCTGGGGCGCTGTTCACCCCGATCGACAGTCGGTACTCGCCCATCGAGCCGTAGTTGGAGAACCCGGTGCTCGCAGACTGGTATCCGATCGGTTCCACCACGATCGTGTATCGGCCGGCTGTGAGCGGTCCGGCCGACAGTGGAGCGTCCCACAACGGGGGCGCCGTCGGGAGGGCAGGCCCACCGACGACAGCGCCGGCCGGATCCCGCACGGTCACGGTGGCGTACAGGT
>JBGSII010000443.1:0-7715 GCA_041742555.1 Ilumatobacteraceae bacterium | reverse complement strand
CCGATTGCAGCAGGGGTCAGACCCCTGCTGCAATCGGCGCGCTCACGACGAATGTCGACCTCAATGCCACGATCGCCGAGATCTTCGGTGTCGAAGCGACGCACCGAACACACGGCCGGTCGATCGTCCCGTTGCTGACCGGGGAGCGGGAGACGATCCGCGACTGGGCGATCGGCGGCGTCTACGGCAACTGGGTGCAGGTCACCGACGGGCGACGCAAGTACGCGCGGGCGCCGGTCGACGACAACACACCGCTGTCGATGTGGTCGAACCGATGGTCGACGATGCCGGTGCACAAGGGCCTCGAGGACTACATGAAGTTCCCCAAGCCCGACCGGCGCGCGACGCTCGACTTCATGCCCGGCTCCGACGTGCCGGTGATCCGCCAGCCGTTCGAGGCCGGCGACACCGTGCCATTCTGGGTGACCGGTTCACGCAATGCCGGCCGCCACCACCTGTACGACCTCACGGTCGACCCCGACGAACGAGAGAACCGTCGCGGTGAGGCAAGCGAAGCCGACATGGTCGATCTGCTGCGGACGGCGCTCGTCGAGGTCGGCGCACCCGACGAGCAACTCGCCCGCCTCGGCATTGCCTGAGCCTCGCCGAGCTCGTGCGAGCCGCAACTGTCACGTTTGACCCGGCACGGTGTGACAGTTCAGGCGCGGCGGGCGAGGATCAGGCCGAAGTCGCCGGCCGAGTCGGGCAGCACGTCGACATCCTCGAACCCCACGTCGACCAGTTCGTCCCCGATGTCGCTCGGATCGAACTTCGTGGAGATCTCGACTCGGATCTCCTCCCCCGCCTCCAGCGCAACGTCGAGGTCGAGCGCGCCGATGCGCGCCATCTCGGGATCACACGCCCGCAGACGCATGTCGACCCGGTGCTCGCGGGCATCCCAGAGCGGCACGTACTCGAAGTTGCCGACATCGAAGTCGGCATCGAGATCGCGGTTGATCACCGCGAGCACGTTGCGGATGAACGCGTCGGTGACGCCTCGGCTGTCGTCGTAGGCGTTCATGATCCGGTCGATCGGCTTGATGAGGTCGATGCCGAGCAGCAGCCAGTCGCCAGGCGCGAGGCCGTGGGCGAGCGCTCCGAGAAACGCTCGCCGTTCCTCCCGATAGAAGTTCCCGATCGTTCCGCCCAGGAAGGCGACCAGCCGCGTGCCACCGACCGGCAGTCGGGCCAGATGGCGGGTGAAGTCCCCGACCACGGGCTCGATCACGAGGTCTGGGTAGCGGCGACGGAGTTCGACCGCGGCCCCCAGCAGCGTTGCCTCACTCACGTCGAGCGGGGCGAATCGCTCGATCACGCCGTGCGCCACGAACGCATCCAGCAGGGTGCGCGTCTTGTCGCTGGTTCCCGAACCCAGCTCGACCACCGTGGTCGCGCCGGACACCTCGGCGATCATCGCGGAATGCGTCGCGAGGATGTCACGCTCCGCTTCGGTCGGGTAGTACTCGGGGAGCCGGGTGATCTCGTCGAACAACTCACTCCCACGATCGTCGTAGAGCCAACGCGGCGGGATGGTCCGTGGGTGCGACCGCAACGACCTCGACAGCTCGGCCAGCGGGTCGCCGCGGTCGAGCGCGCGTTCGGTTTCGATTCGGTGTTCCATGACGACTCCTCGTCGGGTTCAGCCCACCGCATCGGCGGCGAGGCGGACGCCTGCGAGATGCCAGCGGGTGTGGGGGTGGAAGAAGTTGCGGTAGGTCGCCCGTGTGTGACCAGGGGGCGTGAGCGCTCCGCCACCGCGAAGCACCTGCTGGCCCGACATGAACTTTCCGTTGTACTCACCGATCGCCCCGTCCGCGATTCGGAAACCGGGATACGGCTGGTACGCCGACGACGTCCACTCCCAACAATCACCGAACAGCTGACGGAGATCGCCGGTGACCGGTGCCGCCGATCGTGGATGGAACGCGAACGTCGGGTCCTGCTCGTCGAGAAACACACCCTCGACACGCCGCCCGCGCGCGGCGTGCTCCCATTCGAACTCGGTCGGCAGTCGGGCCCCGGCCCAGGTGGCGTAGGCGTCGGCCTCGTAGTGCGACACGTGAACGGCCGGCTCATGCGGGTCGAGGGCCCGCACCCCGCTCAGCGTGTGGATCCACCAGCGGTCGGGCGCATCGGGGTGGCGGCGCCAGTACAGCGGCGAGTCCCAGCCCTCGCTCTGCGCCCGGTACCAGCCATCGGACTTCCACAACTCCGGGCGCTGGTAGCCGCCGTCGTCGATGAAGGCGAGCCACTCGCCTGCCGTCACCAGGCGATCGGCGATCGCGTAGTCGTACAGCCGAACCTCGTGACGGGGCCCCTCGTTGTCGAAGGCGAACCCGCCGATCGAGCCGCCATCGCCGTCACCACAACCGATCTCGGTCAGTCCACCGGCGAAGTCGACCCAGCCAGCCGGACCCGGATCAACGGCGGCGGGCACGATCACGTCGGCGTACGCCGGGCCGACGGCGGGGTTCATCGACAACGCGTGTTTGATGTCGAGCAGCAACAACTCCTGGTGTTGCTCCTCGTGATGCGTGCCGAGCACGAGCGTCGATGCCTGCTCGGCCGAGACACCGTCGGCCAGCAATTCCTCGATCGCCTTGTCGACGTGGGCCCGGTACTCGGTGACCTCGGCGACGGATGGGCGGGTGACGAGACCCCGCTCCGGGCGCGGATGGCGGGCGCCGACCGAGTCGTAGTAGCTGTTGTAGAGGAACCGGTACTCGGGCCGGTCCCAGATCCGTTCGCCGGTGCCGTCAGCGCCGAGGACGAACTCGGCGAAGAACCAGGTCGTGTGCGCACGGTGCCACTTGGTGGGGCTGGCATCCGGCATCGACTGCACCACCTGGTCCTCGGCGCTGAGCGGTGCGGCCAGGCGGTCGGTGCGGGCCCTCACATCGGCGAACCGGCGCGCCAGGTCGTCGCACGCTGCGGACGTGTCGGCGGACATACCCCTCCTCAACCCGATCCGAACGCGCCGTGTTCCCGACGCGACGAAGCCGCTGCGTGCGGTGGTGTACACCCGCAGCAGCGGCTTCGGTCGGGGGTGAACTCAGCCTTCGGCGGTGGTGTCCTCGGTCAGCGGCTCCTCCGCGGTCTGCTCCCTCGCCACAGTGTCCGAGACGACCACGGCAGTGACCATCCCGAACATGCCGTCCTCGCTCTCGGCGTGGGTGAGGATGTGGCAGTGCCAGACCCACAGTCCGGGCTCGGCTCCCTGGAAGATCACCGAGTACCGCTCACCGGGGGCGACGTTGATGGTGTCGGCCCAATAAGGATGGTCGAGCGGAATCCCGTCCTTGGCGTACACCAGCTGCGGGAAGCCGTGCAGGTGCATCGGATGCGCCGTCAAACCCTCGTTGTAGTAGTGGACCGATGCCCACTGGCCCTTCGCGAGGACCAGCGGCTCCGTGGCCGGGAAGCTCTTTCCGTTGAGCGTCAGGCCGATCACACCTGCGTCGTTGAGCACCATCGGGATCTCGACGGCGGGCTCGAGGTCCGCGGGGATGGTGATCCCCGAGATGGTCTGGCCTCGCGGGATCGGGTTGTCGCCGACGATGAACGCCGCGAACATACCGTTCGGCACGGAGACCTGGCTGTGCATGTGAGCGTGGTACATGGCGATCATGGGCTCGTCGAGTGTGAACTCGTAGGTGAAGCTGTCGCCGGCCTTCACCATCGGCTGCGTCAGCGGCGAGACGCCGTCCTGCTTGTTGGGCACCGGCAGACCATGCCAGTGGATGTCTGACCCCATGGGCGTGTCGTTGTTGAAGATGACCCGCACCTTGTCGCCCACGTCGACCTTGATCATCGGACCGGGAACCATGCCGTTGTAGGTCCAGGCGTCGACGAACTCGCCCGGCGAGACCTCCCACGGGGTGATCGCAGCGGTGAGTTCGAACTCCTTGGTGCCGTCTGGAAGGATCTTGGGCTCGAGGAGCTGGTTGCCGAGGCCCTCGGTCGCGGTGGGGAATGCCTTGATCGACTCCTCCATGATCCGGTCCATCTCATCGGCGTCGAAGTCCGGTGACGTCCAGTCGGCGTGACCACCGGTGTGGCTCGCACCGGCGGCGGCGTCACCGCCACCGGCGGCGGCGTCACCGATCACGAGCGTCGTGTCCATGCCGGACTCGGCGTGGCCGGTGACGCTGCAGAACACTCGGTACTCTCCAGCATCGACGGTGCCGAGATCGAGCGAGGCGGTGTCGCCACCGTTCAGGATCGGGGTCTCCATGCCCAGTTCCTCGACGACCAGATTGTGCTGCTGGGTACCTTCGTTGACCACGGCCAGCGTCACCGCCCCAGGGGCTGAAGCGAGGCTGCCATCGATCGCGAACTCCGACAGCGAGACGTCGATCGTCGTGGGCCCGCCGGCGTCACCACCCTCGTCGCCTCCACCGTCGTTCTCGTCACGCAGCAGACCGATCAGGCCGATCACGACCACGGTCGCAACGAGGGCGATCAGCACACCCGCCATGGCGATGAAGACGAGGCCACCACCGCCACCACCGCTGTCATCGCCACCTCGCTCGGGTGCAATGGGGGTAGGGGGCTCGTCCAGAACAGTCACGCAAACTCCAATCTCGTGAGGATGTGGCCACAGCCTCGCAGTGCAACGCGCCACCACCTAGGGACTTTCTGCCCTTTGGGCCAGCATCGGGAACTCCACGCCGGGTACGGTCGACGGCCATGCAGATCGGCGTCGAGATCTTCCCCACCGACCAGACCATCGGCGCGATCGAACTTGCGCGCGAGGTCGAGGCCCGAGGCTTCGAGTCGCTGTGGTTTCCCGAGCACTCCCACATCCCGACCCGCCGGGCGACACCGTGGGGTGGCCGAGAGGGTGCCCCTCCGCTTCCTGAGTTCTACTGGCGCACGTTCGACCCGTTCGTGGCGCTCGGGGCCTGTGCGGCGGTGACATCGACACTCAAGCTGCCGGGATCTGCCTGGTTGCCCAGCGTGATCCGATCCACACGGCCAAGGAAGTCGCCAGCGTCGACGCGCTGTCCGATGGCCGGTTCCTGTTCGGTGTTGGCTACGGCTGGAACAAGGAGGAGATGGCGCAGCACGGAACGCCGTACGGCGAGCGTCGCGCGATCCTGCGCGAGAACATCCTGGCCATGAAGGAGCTCTGGACGAACGACGAGGCATCGTTCGAGGGCGACCACGTCCAGATCGAGCCGAGCTGGTCGTGGCCGAAGCCGACGACGAAGCCACATCCGCCGATCATCCTCGGTGGCGACGCCGGCCCGAAAACAGCTGCCCACATCGCCGAGTTCTGCGACGGATGGATGCCGATCGGCGGTCGCCACGCGCTCGACAAATGGGACGAGGTCCGCGCGGCATGCGAGACGATCGGCCGTGACCCGGCAACCGTCGAGCTTGGCGTGTTCGGCGCGCCACCGGACGAAGCCAAGCTCACCGACCTCGCCGGCAAGGGCGTGCGCCGCGCGGTGTTCGGGCTTCCGCAGGGCCCGCGTGGCGACGTGCTTGCCGCCCTCGACGCGATGGCCCCCTACGTCGATCTGATGCGCACCGCCGAGTGACCGGCGCAGCGGTCACGAACCCCTGACGCTGCAGAAACACGCACGACACGTTCGCCATCGAACATCAGGTGGTGCCTCCCGACCCGTTTCTCGTGATCGCCGTCGATCATCCGAGCCTCAACGGAACCCTCGGACTCTTTCTCGACGAACTCCGCGCAGAGCGAGGATGCAAAGGACATGGACCGACTCGGGGGCGGGTGCCCTTCCCCGAGCTGATCGAACGGCTCGGTGCTCCGAAGATGATGCGGCTCGGCGTCATGCGCGAGCGCCGCCTCATCGCGGTTGCGGCGGTGGACAACCATGGAGCGGTGGCGTTGGCGGTGGTCGAGGAATTCCGACGCCGAGGCATCGCCAACGAGTTGGTGGAGGTGCTCACCCAACGGGCGAGCCTGCTCGGCTATCCGCCACTGCATCGCTTCACCGCACCGCACACCAGACTGGCGGGCTGAGCCTCGGCGAGCACGGCTCGCCAGCGCAACGAGGAGCGCCGGTTCGGATGAAATCCGCTCGTTAGTTGTGATCGCAATCTTTGTCGCCTATCTTTGTTGCTATGACAACATTTGTGCACACACCGCTCCCCCTCGCTTCCGGCACGTGGACCGCCGACCCCTCGCACACGACGGTCGGATTCGTCGTGCGCCACCTCGGGCTGTCGAAGGTTCGGGGCCGTTTCGACGGCGTCACAGCGCAACTCGTCCTCGGCGACGACCTCGCCAGCAGCTCGGTCCGCGCCGAGATCGAGATGGGTACGGTCAGAACCGGAAACGCCGACCGCGACGCCCACCTCGCCTCGAGCGACTTCTTCAATGCCGAGGTCAACCCGACCATGACCTTCCGCTCGACCTCGATCACCAGCAACGGCGACGAGTACACGATGATCGGCGACCTGACGATCAACGGCGTCACCCGACAAGTGGAACTCGACGTGGAGTTCTTCGGGACGTCGGTGTTCCCGATGGATCAGTCGACCCGCGCCGGCTTCAGTGCAACCGGTTCGATCTCGCGAAAGGACTTCGGTATCAGCTTCAACGCACCGGTCGGTGCCGACAAGGTGATGATCTCCGACAAGGTCGCGCTGGAACTCGACGTCCAACTCGTCGCTCCCTGATCGGCAACGAACCCGGAGCGACTCGAAATGGCGCAGGATCGTGAGCTCAGCGCAACGATCCTGCGCATCGTTCGGGATGACTCAGACGACGTGCATGCCGTACATCTCGCCGAGCGGATCACTGATCAACTCGAGGCGCTCGCCATCGGGGCCCACGAAGTAGATCGAGGTGTCCGCTTCGACGTGCAGCGGGACCCCGGCCGCCTCGAGTTTCCCCTTGAGCATCTCCCAGTTCTCCCGCGACACGGAGATCGCGAGGTGATGGTGGCCGCCGAGCACCTCGGCGTACTCGTCGAGGCCGAGGCCCGGGAAGTCGAAGAACGCCAACGCGTTGCCGTTTCCGATGTCGAAGAAGAAGTGTGTCGAGCCGAGGTAGTCGCGATTCTCGAACAGTTCGGTCAGCGGGAACCCGAGCAGCCCTTGGTAGAACGCGATGGTGCGCTCGACATCGGACGAGATCAGCGCCTGGTGATGGACCCCACGGGCGGTCGACGAGGGGCGGTCCCCTGGCGCGCGCAGGTACTTCTCCCGCAGGCGCGCCCACTCATCGGTCCGATCGGGATGGTCACCGTCACGCGCTGACCCGAACTGGAGCTCGTTACTTGCCATCGCAAAATTCTGCCACGGCGCCTGGCAGTGCGGACATTCCTTCGACCACCCGGTACCCGAACGCCACCGCCGGACCGATCGTCAGGGCCACCAGAACCGTCCCGATTCCAATCGGGCCGCCGAGGGCGATCCCCGCCGCGAGCCAGGTCAACTCGAAGGCCATCCGGATCCGGGGCTCGGTTCTCCCGCTGCGATCCGATGCCGCTGATGCCAACAACTCGCCCGAGCCGGCGCCGAGGCCGGACACGATCAGTGCGCCGGCACCCAGGCCGACCACGAACACAGCCACGAGGTGGATCGCCACCGCGAGCGCCAGTGCGTCGGGAGGATCGACACGTTCGAGCCCCGACAGCATGGCCTGCATCACCGGACCGACGATCAGCGGCGAGATCAGAGTGCCCGCGCCAGGGCGCCGGCCCAGCGACCAGGCGACGCCGATCAGCGACGCGATC
>JBGSII010000442.1:0-13279 GCA_041742555.1 Ilumatobacteraceae bacterium | reverse complement strand
GGGCGTGGGCCGACGCCGGTGGCCACGGCGTACGCCGGTATCTGCAATGGGCCGCGTTGCAGGCCGCCGAGAGCCGGGTGGCGGACACGATCCTGCCAGAGCACGATCACGACGCCGTTCGGGTGATGACCATCCACGCCGCCAAGGGCCTCGAGTTCCCGATCACGATCGTCGCCGGCCTCACCACCAAGCCCCGTCGCGCCACTACCAACGGCGTCGTGTGGGCCAACGACACGTGGATGCTCGCAGGCCGGGGCGACGACGGCGTGTTCGTGGCGCAGCAGCCGATCGACGAGCAGATGGGCGACGCCGAGCGACGGCGCCTGCTGTACGTGGCGTGTACGCGCGCCGTCGATCACCTCGTGGTGTCGTTGCATCGCGGCGTTCCGCCGAAGAACAATGCCGACTACGCCGACTGGGGGCCGCTGACCTCCGCCGAGCTGATGTGGGCCGCCGGCGCGGCCGAGGCGTCGTCGGGCGCTCGCTGCGCCGAGTTCGAGCTGCGAACGCTCCCGGTCGCCGAAACGGCGCGGCGTAGCGTCGAGTGGGCCGACCACGCCGACTGGAGCGCCGAACGCGATCGGGTCTTCACCGGTGCGACTCGCCGAACCGGAATCGCCGCAACCCGGCTGTCCGAAGAACTCAGCGGCGTCGACGAACGCGACGAGGTCGACGACGCGGGGCTCGACAAGCGGCCGGTCAACGTCGAACTTCCTCCCTGGCAACGCGGGCGCTACGGCACCAGCATCGGCCGCGCCGTGCACGGAGTCCTGCAATTCTGCGATTTGTCGACCGGCGCCGACATCGACAATCTCGCTCGTGCCCAGTGCGCGGCCGAGGGGGTGATCGGTCTCGAACAGCAGGTCGCGGCGCTCGCTCGGTCCGCCCTTGCCGCGCCGATCGTGCAGTCGGTGGTCGCCGGCGCCGAGCACTGGCGCGAGCTGTTCGTCGCAGCTCCGATCGGCGACCGGGTGCTCGAGGGCTACGTCGATCTGCTGGTGCGCACGCCCGACGGCCTCGTGATCGTCGACTACAAGACCGACCAGTGGTCAGGGCCCGTGCAGTCCACCGAACGAATCGGCCGATACCGGCTCCAGCTCGCCGCCTACGGTGCTGCGCTCGGAACTGCGCTCGAGGAGCCGATCGTGGGTGGCGTCCTCGTGCGTTGCTCGCCGAAGGCCGACGCCGACCAGATCGTCATCGACGACTGGGCGAGCGCGATCGACGAGGTCCGACTCGCCGTGCGATGACGATCAGTCGTCGGTCGCGACCGACACCGGCTCGGCGTCGCGGGGACGATGGGTTCTCACGCGGACGGCGCGGTGGTCCGACACTGGGGTCACCGCTGCGCGACCGAGGTGGAACACGCCACGAACCGCCAACCCACCGAACATTCGAAGGATCACCAGGGCGAACAAGACGGCGAACGCGATCATGGTGGGAACGGCCCACGTCGCGAGCAGCAGACGGCGGTCGTCGGTCATGAGGCTCAGCACACCGGAGTCGACGCTGGTGCCGTCGACCTGGAGCGTTCGCACGGGATCGTCGATCGTCGGGCAGTCGACCGCAAGATCGTCGACCCCGACGACGTCATTGCCGCCGAAGGTCGGCTCCGGTGGCCGGACGGTCGATGCCGGGACTCCATAGACCGGATCGAGCCCGATCCCGATGAGGTACTGATCGCCTTTGGCCAGGAACCGGTAGTCGGGCCCGTACCGCACGTCGATCAGGCCGTTCACGGCCCATGGCTCGACCGAGCCGGCGCGAACCTGGTCGAGGCGAAAGCGCACGACCTGCGTGACGTCGTCCTTTCCGATCATCGTGCCGGTGAACACTGCGGCGGCGGGAGCGGGCACCGGGCATCCGACAGGAACGGGAATGAGCGACCCCGGCTGAAGGCCAGGTTCCGGCGGAGCGTTGTCGGGCGGCAGGGTCGCCGCTGGCGGATCGTCCGGCGCGGCCTCGGCCACCTGGACACCGAGGCTCAGTCCGAGTGGCACCGCGCACAGCAGGCCGAGCAGCCCAACGCGTCGCTGCCGTCGTGTCATCCCCGCCAGGCTAACGAAGCGGCCTCATCGAACGCCGTCGCTTCGACGATCGGGGTGGGTCAGCGGCCTTCGAAGACCGGGTCGCGCTTCTCCACGAAGGCCTTGATGGCCTCCACGGTGTCCTTCGTGCCGAAGTTGACCGTCTGCGAGAGACCCTCGTCGTCGAGCGCTTCTTCGAGCGTGACGTGCATCGAGTTGTTGAGCAAGCGCTTCGACATCGCCAATGCAATCGGCGGACCGCCCGCCAGACGCGCCGCCCAGTCGTCGACGAACGCGTCGAGCTCGCCGTCCGGCAGCACCCGGTTGACCAAGCCCATCTCGGCGGCCCGCTGCGCATCGATGATGTCCGCGAGGAGCGCCAGTTCCTTCGCACGATGCATTCCGACGAGGCGAGGCAACAGCCACGATCCACCGAAGTCGAGGCTGAGGCCGCGCTTCGCGAAGATCTCGGACAAGCGAGCATTCTCCGAGGCGACGATCAAGTCACACGACAACGCCAGGTTCAGACCGGCACCCACAGCGACACCGCGCACCTTGGCGATCGTCGGTTGCGGGATGCGGTGCAGCGCGAGGCAGACGTTCGTGATGTGACGCATGGCAGACAGCTGATGCGGTGGTGGGCCGTCGCCGCTCCCGCCCTGCCACAGGTCAGCGCCTGAGCAGAAGTTGCCGCCGGCACCCGTGATCACGACAGCCCGGTCGGCCGGATTCGAGGCGATGGCACGGAACTCGGCGAGCAGCTCGTTCCACATCGCAGCGTCGGCAGCGTTCTTCTTCTCGGGTCGGCGCAGCGTGATCGTGACCACTCCGTCGGCGCGTTCCACGGTGATCGATTCGAGCTCGCGAGTGTCAGAGGCCATGTCGGGCGACGATACTGACCGACGTGGGACTCAACCCGTACCGGAAGTTCCGAGCAAGGCCGGCCGACTATGCGCTCGTCGCCTCCGCGCTCGTCGTGTCGCTCGCCCTGCTGATCTGGGCCTTCGCCGGCTGATTGCACCAGGGGTCAGACCCCTGCTGCAATCGATGCGGTCAGAAGGCGTCGGTGATCAGTTCGAGGTCGGTGCCGGTGATCGCCACGACGTCGAAACGGATCGAGTGCGCATGCACGTCATGGGCACGCAACCACTCGACGGCGAGCTGACGGATGCGGCGCTGCTTGGCGACGGTCACGGCGCCCGACGCCGGGCCGAAGTCGGCCGTGCGACGTGCCTTCACCTCGCTGAACACGTACGTCGAGCCGTCGAGTACCACGAGATCGAGTTCTCCGGTCGGCGACCTCCAGTTGCGGTCGATGACCTCAGCGCCGAGTCGACGGTAGTGCGCTGCTGCGCGATCTTCGCCCCACAGCCCTCGGGCGCGATTGGACAGGTCCGGTTGGTGGGATCGGTGTTCGAGCATGCTGCGCCTCCGGTGGTCGTCGGGAGGGGCGGATGCCCGATGAGTGGGACGCTCGCCGGCGTCGAGGGCTCACCGAGGTGAGCCGGACGGTCAGAAGTCGCGCTTCTCGCGGATCTTGGCAGCCTTGCCCTTGCGATCGCGCAGGTAGTAGAGCTTGGCGCGACGCACGTCACCGCGCTTGACGACCTCGATCTTCTGCACGGTCGGGGTGTGCAGCGGGAACGTCCGCTCGACGCCCACGCCGTAGCTCAGCTTGCGAACCGTGTAGGTCTCCTGGAGCCCGCCGCCCTGGCGGCCGATGACGTCACCCTGGAACACCTGGATGCGCTCCTTGCCGCCCTCGACGACACGTACGTGCACCTTGAGCTCGTCACCCGCCTGGAAGTCGGGGATGTCGTCGCGGAGGGAGTCGTTGTCGATGAGGTCAGTGGCTTTCATGGCGTCTACCTGCGTTGTCGGGGCTGCGAGTCGTGCTGCGAGCCGGATGGCCGTTGCGAATTCTGTGCGCTGATCACGGACGCACACTCGCGCCGATGGGGCCCGTCAATGATACGGGACGGCAGGGAACTCTTCCAACAGGCGCGCGTCATCTGTCGAGAGGCCGCCTTGCCGATCGACGAGGTCGGGCCGGTCGCGAAGTGTGCGGTGCAGACGCTGGGCACGCCGCCATCGCTCGATGCGTGCATGGTCGCCACTTCGCAACACGTCGGGCACCTCCCACCCGCGGAACTCCGCAGGCCGGGTGTACTGAGGCTCCTCGAGCAGGCCGGACTCGCCGAAGCTCTCGGTCACGGTGCTGGCGGCGTTCCCCATCGCCCCCTCACGCAGGCGGGTCACGGCCTCGATGATCAGACACGCAGCGACCTCTCCCCCGCTGAGCACCACGTCGCCCACGCTGACCTCGCCGTCGACGAGATGCTGTCGGACCCGATGATCGACACCCTCGTACCGTCCGCACAGCAGGCTGAACCCGTCGCCGGCCGCAAGTTCCACCGCGAGCTCCTGGTCGAACCGCCGGCCGCCCGGCCCGAGGAGCAGCAACGGACGTGGTGGGTCGACGGCTTCGACCGCTTCGAAGATCGGCTGTGCGCGCATGACCATGCCGGCTCCCCCGCCGAATGGTGCGTCGTCGACGGTGCGATGGACGTCGGCAGTCTGCTCACGGATGTCGTGACAGCGAAGGTCGAGCAGCCCCTGGACTCGGGCCTTGCCGAGCAGGCTCTCCGAGCAGAAGTCGTCGACCAGCCGGGGAAACAGCGAGAACACGTCGATCCGCAGCGCGGTGGGCATCACGAGTCCAGGTCGAAAAGGCCGTCGGGGGTGTCGACGCGGATCGTGTCGCCGTCGATCGAGACCACGAAGTTCGACGGGACGAGCGCACCGCTGTCGAGTTCGAGGAGATCGGCGGCAGGGTTGGCGAGCACGGCGACGCACACGCCACGTTCGGTGCCGTCGGCGTCGACCACGGGTTTGCCGATCATCTCGTGCACCCACAGCGCGTCGGGATCCTCGATCGGACGGCCACGAAGGGCCCGATTTGCATACCGCTCGGCCGCCGTGCGATCAGGGATCTGGGCGAACTTCACGACCCGTCGACCGTTGGAGGCAACACGAGACGACTCGACCACGAGACGCTCACCGTTCGTGAAGAACTCGCTCCCCGGCGCAACACGGGCGTCGGAGTCCGACAGCAGCTGCACGAACACGTCGCCGCGCAGACCGTGTGCACGGCGGATGTGACCGACTTCCAGTAGGCCGTCGTCGGTCAAGGGCGTCGCTCAGTCGTCGAGGAACTCGATGTCGACGTCGACATCGTCCTTGCTCGCAGCGGCGCGGGCAACGGTGCGAATGCTCGCTGCCGTGCGTCCGCGTCGGCCGATGACCCGACCCAGTTCGCCTTCGCCGACTCGCACGTTGAGCGTCACACGGCGCCCGGAATCGTCGATCTCGACGCGGACGGCATCAGGGTCGTCGACGAGCGACTTGACGATGTGCGTCAGCACCGCGACAGCGGTCGGAGCCAACTCGTCGGCGGTGTCGGTGTCGACGTCGCTCACTTGCTCGCCTTGGCGGCCTCGAACTGCTCGATGGCGCCCGAGATCTGGAGCAGCTTGGCCACCCGCTCGGTCGGCTGCGCACCGTCGGCGAGCCACTTGACGGCCTTGTCGTTGTCGACCGTGAGCACCGACGGGTCCTGACGCGGGTCGTAGTGACCGAGGATCTCGATGAACCGTCCGTCACGCGGCGAGCGGGCGTCGGCCGCGACGATGCGGTACTGGGGCTGCTTCTTCTTGCCGATGCGGGTGAGCCGCAACTTGACTGCCATCTGAAATCGATACTCCTGGGTGCAAATGAGAACGTTGCAAGGCTAGCGGCAGGCGTCGGAATCCCCTCGCGCCGTCGTCGCGGCGATCAGCGATTGGGCAATCCGGGCATGTTCGGCATGCCGGGCAGCCCTGGGAGGTCCATGCCGACGGCGTTCGGGTCGAGGAGCCCGGGCGGAAGTCCGCGACTCTTCGGTGCACCCCCGGAACGGCCCTTCTTGCCCTTCTTGCCCTTACCCGGCCGGCCGCCGCCGCCCGCACCCATACCCATCTTCTTCATCATCTTCTGCATCTCACCGAACTGCTTGACCAGACGATTGACGTCGCCGACCTCGGTCCCCGAGCCGTTGGCGATCCGTTGGCGGCGACTGCCGTTGATGATCACCGGCTGCGCACGTTCCTCGGGCGTCATCGAGCGAATGATCGCCTCGATCGGCTTGAGGTCGTCGTCGTCGATCTTGGCGCCCTTCAGTTCCTTGGGCATGCCGGGCATCATTCCCAGCAAGCTGCCGAGCGAGCCCATCTTCTTGATCTGCTGCATCTGCTCGAGGAAGTCGTCGAGGGTGAACTGGCCCTCCATCAGCTTGGCAGCCGCCTGTTCGGCCTGGTCGGCCTCGAAGGCCCGCTCGGCCTGCTCGATCAGGGTGAGCATGTCGCCCATACCGAGGATGCGACCCGCCATGCGGTCGGGATGGAACTGCTCGAACTCGGTGAGTTTCTCGCCCGTGGACGCAAAGGCGATCGGGCGACCGATGACCTCCTTGACCGACAATGCAGCACCGCCACGAGCGTCGCCGTCCATCTTCGACATGATCACGCCGTCGATCTGGAGGGTTTCGTGGAACGCCTCGGCGGTCTGGACCGCGTCCTGTCCGGTCATGGCGTCGACGACGAGGAACGTGTAGTCCGGCCGAACGGTGGCCGAGATCTGTCGGACCTGCTCCATCATCTCGGCGTCGATCGACAAGCGACCCGCGGTGTCGACGATCACGACGTCGCGACCGAGACGCTTGGCCTCCTCGAGACCGGCTGCCGACGCCCGCACCGGGTCGGAGGGGTCGGAGAACACCGGCACGTCGATCTGGCGGCCGAGTGTCCGCAGCTGCTCGACCGCGGCAGGACGTTGGAGGTCGGCGCCGACGAGCAGCGGCTGGCGGCCCTGGCCCTTGAACCACGCGGCGAGCTTGGCGGAGTTGGTCGTCTTGCCGGAACCCTGCAGGCCGGCCATCAGCACCACGGTGGGCGGCTTGGAGGCGTACGTGATCGACAACGTCTCGCCGCCGAGCGCGCGGGTCAGCTCGTCGTTGACGGCCTTGACGACCTGCTGCGCGGGATCGAGCGCACTGGAGCGGGTCGCGCCGATCGCCGCCTCGCGGATCCGGTTGCACACCGACCGCACGACGGTGACGTTGACGTCGGCTTCGAGGAGCGCCGTACGGATCTCCTTCATCACCTCGTCGACGTCGGCCTCGGTGAGGCGCCCCTTGCCGCGGATCTTCTTGACGATGCCTTCGAGGCGGGTGGACAGGTTGTCGAACATCAGGGCCCGAGGCTACCAACGCGGCCGCGGTGCGGCGGGGCGCCGGTCGAGCTGCGCCGTCACTCGATGACGCCACCCAGGGCCAGCCACGTTGCGCGGTCGACGTTCTCGACACGCGCCGCGACGGCGGTCAGTTCCACCAGGTCCAATTCGTAGCTCACGAGCAGCAGCGTGCTGGATCCGTTCTCGATCACGACGAGGACCGGAGCCCCGGTGTCGCCTTCGAACGATCCCCCGATGGCGGGCCCCCGCTCGAGCGCGATCGCCTGGGACACGAATCCGATCTCCTCGAGCGCGTTGATGGTGTCGCCGAAGCCTGCGGCGTGGCTGCTCAGTCGAAATGCCACCGACGCCTCGCTTCCGTACTCGGCCCACCACTCCAGCGGCGGCCGCTCCACCGCAACCAGCGGCGAGTCGGCCGGCGGGTCGACCGCCGAGCGGAGCGGGGCGTCCCCGAACACGGCTGCGTACTGGACCGACCCTGTGTCGGACTGTGGCGAACTCGACGAACTTGCGTCCGGACCCGAGCTGGTGGTTGCCGGGGGCGGTGCACCCTCCGGAGTTCCGAACGCGACGTCGAAGCGCCGCCCGGTTCGCACATCGACCACGGATCGGGACCCGATCGCCGCCTCGAGTTCGATCGTTGCGAACCCAGCGCAGTCGTCGCGGTCCCCGCTCGTGAAGCGCATCGCCAACGTGACGCGGATCTCCGACGAGGACTCCAGGACGCTCTCGGTCGGCGCGAACTCCTGGGCCGGGTGGCATTCGTCGAGCAGCAGCAACACCGCCCGCGCGTCGGGAGTGGGAGCCCGTGCGCCCGTGATCTCGACCCAGTCGGAGCCACCGCAGGCGGCGGCTGCGACGACGGCCAGCGTCGGGACGACAAGACCGGGGAAGCGACGACGACCGATCAACCCACGATGACACATGGTCTCGGCCCGCCGAGGTGAACCGCAGGTGAACTCTCGATCCGGCCGGCGTGTTACGTCTGGGGTCTGACCCCAGACGTAACAGTCGAGTCAGCCGATCGACACGACAGCGACGACCACGCCGTCGGCAACCTCGACATTCACCCGAGAGGTGCTGAAGTCCTCGGTCACGGCCAGTGCTTCACCGTCCTCGATGACGACGCGAAGCGTCAGCCCCGCTTCCTCCAGCACCGAGGCGGCCTCGTCGACACTGCGACCGACGATCCCGTATTGATCGCCTGGTTCAGGAACCTCCGCTGGCGGCTCGGCGGGCAGCGGTTCGACCGGCATCGGATCGACGAGCGTCGGCTCGGGGATGATGAGGAACTCATCGGTCACAGCGGGCACCGAGAAGACACGGTCCTCGGTGTCGGTGAACGTGTAGGCGGGCAGCAGCCACACCGAGCCGTCGTCGTCCCACGCCCACCACAGATCGGCACGCACGTCGACGAGCGTCGCGACTTCGGTGGTCACCTCGACCGGCACGCTGTCGACCGGAACACTGTCGACCGGAACACTGTCGATCGGCACCGTCTCGACCGGAACCGTCTCGACGGGCACACTGTCGACCGACACGGTATCGACCGGCGTTGGCGACACCGTGTCGGCCGGCGCGGTCTCGCCCTCGCCAGGCGCAGGCTGCGCTGGATCGACGCCGGACTCCACTGTGCCTGACGAATCGCTCATCAGTGCGACGTCTCCCATCGCGACCCCACCACCGAACCAGGTGTTCTGCTCGTCGAGGCGCTCCAACGCCTCGTCGAGGCCGATCAAGGGGTACGGGCCCGTCGCCACCGGCGTCGCCAGCGTGCCGTTCATCCACTGCAGTTCGGCGTTCTCGCCGTATCCGAAGCCCCAGGAGATCGGAGAACGAACACCGTCGAGCTGGCTCCAGGCCGTGATCGAAGCTGCCCAGTCGTCGGCATAGGTCTCGAACTCGAACGAGGCGGGGTCGAGTCCAATCGTCTCGAGGACGTCGGCGGCGAGGGCCTCGGCCTCGTCCGCGCTCGGAACGTTGGCGGGCGGCTCGGGCTCCTCACACGTCGTCTCCGGCGGCGGAGCGACCGGGGACTCGACGGCCGGTTCGACCAGTTCTGTCGTCACGTCGGTGACCGCTGCATCACTCGAGCCCTCATCGGTCACCACCTCGCCGCGTGATCCGCCATCCTCGGCGACGACGCACCCGGTCGTGGCAACGCCCGTGTTCCACGCCTGCGAGTAGTTGACACTCAACTGTGGATCCGCGCCGACGGTCAGCGACGGCGCAGACCCGTCGTCGGGGCCGACTCGCCACGACAACCCGTCGACGTCAGCTCCACCGCCCGGAACGACGTCACCTTCCACTCCGAGCGCCGTGGCCAACTCGCCGACTCGCTCAGCACCTACCGTCGCGCCGGGTGGATACTGGTAGCCCGTTGCATTGGTCGGCAGGGCAGGAAGTTCCGGGCCGGCCTCATAGGTGAACCCCATGAACGCGGGCATCGTCGACATCGCTGCGTCACTGCCCAGCGCAGCTTCGGCGGTGTTCGCGCCGCCAGCCTGGGCCACCCTGACGGGCTGAGGCGGCTGCAAGGCCGCGTCGGTCGCGTCGTCGGCTGCCTGACCGCACGAACCGAGGATGAGTGCAGTCGCGGTCGTCACTCCGACGATGGTGATTCGTGATGGTGCCATGGAGTTTCGACGCCGTCGACGTGGTCGTGGTTCCGACGGCGTGAGAAAAGTCAGCTCCAGCGTCAGTTTCGTGGCACCTCGTTCCACGGGACGGACTTGTCGACCCGTGGCTCACCAGGCAATCCGAGGACCTGCTCGCCGATGATGTTTCGCAGGATCTCCGACGTGCCGCCCTCGATCGAGTTGGCGCGGACGCGCAGGAACGAGTACCTCGTTCCGTGCATCGTGCCACTGATGTCGAGCTCGCCGGGCCGACGGAAGGTGTAGTCGTAGCCGATCAACGCGTCCGCGCCCATCAAGTCGACACAGAATTCGTACAGCGGCTTGTTGAGCTCGGAGAACGCCAGCTTGGCGATGGTCATCTCCGGCCCGGGGTTGCCGGCCTTGGCGTTCTCACCGGCGCGACGGTTGGTGAGGCGGTTGACCTCGGCCTGACACCACAGCTGCATCAGACGGTCCTTGCGCGCCCCATCCTGCTCGGACGGGTCGAGCGTCCTCCAGATCTCCACGGCGTCGTTCGCTGCCGCGCCACGACGAGCGACCGATCCGCTGCCCGCTCCACTGCCGGTTCCGATCGCATTGCGCTCGTTCATCAGTGTGGTGAGGCTCGCGCGCCAGCCTTCGCCGACGTCGCCGATCCGATGCGCGTCGGGAATTCGGGCGTCGGTCATGTAGACCTCGTTGAACTCGGCCTCACCTGTGATCTGACGCAGCGGTCGCACCTCGACACCCGGGGCGTGCATGTCGAGTGCGAAGTAGGTCATGCCCTTGTGCTTGGGCGCCTCGGGATCGGTGCGCGTGACGAGCATCCCGAAGTCGGCGAGGTGCGCCATCGTGTTCCACACCTTCTGGCCGTTGACGATCCACTCGTCGCCATCCCGCTCGGCCTTGGTGGCGAGCCCGGCGAAGTCCGAACCGGCACCCGGCTCGGAGAACAGTTGGCACCAGATCTCCTCGCCGGTGTACATCGGGCGCAGGAACCGCTCCTTGGCCTCGTGACTGCCGTGGGTGACGATCGTGGGCCCGGCCAACGCCATGAAGAAGGTCAAGGGTTCGGTCGGCTTCGCGCCCGCTGCCTTCATGCGGGTCTCGACGAGCTTGTTCAGTTCGGGCCGCACGCCGAGCCCGCCGTAGCCCTTGGGGAAATGCACCCACGCCAGGCCGGCGTCGTAGCGGGCGCCCCGGAACGCCACGTTGTCCATGGCGGTCGGATCATTGGCGGACAGGAAGACGTCGAGGGCCTCAAGGACCGATCGGGTGTCAGGATCCGTGGAGACAGCGTCGGGACGCGATTCGAGAGTCGTCATCGCGTCAGTCTGTCAGCCGACCCCAGCGATCTCGAAGCCGCGTGGACTCAGGGTTCGACGAGCGCCGAGACGAACTCGGCGGGATCGAAGGGGATCAGGTCGTCGATCGTCTCACCGATGCCGACCAGCTTCACCGGAATACCGAGTTCGGTTTCGATCGCGAACACGATGCCGCCCTTGGCAGAGCCGTCCAGCTTGGTCAGCACGACGCCGGTCACGTCGGTCGCCTCACCGAACTCGCGCGCCTGGGTCAATCCGTTCTGACCGGTGGTCGCGTCGATCACGAGCAGTGTCTCGGTGACCCGTCCGGCACCCTTCTCGGCGACGCGACGAACCTTCTTGAGTTCTTCCATCAGGTTCGACTTGGTGTGCAGTCGGCCGGCCGTGTCAGCCATCACCAGCTCGATGTTGCGCGCCGCCGCACGTTCGACACCGTCGAAGATCACCGAGCTCGGATCGCCTCCTTCAGCGCCTCGCACGATCTCGGCGCCCGAGCGCTCGGCCCACGTCGTCAGCTGCTCGGCCGCCGCGGCGCGAAAGGTGTCGCCCGCTGCCATCAGGACGGTCCGACCGGCGCGGATCTGCTGGTTCGACAACTTCCCGATCGTGGTCGTCTTGCCGACGCCGTTGACGCCCACGAACATCCACACATTCGGACTGCCCGCCTCGCCGGGTTCGAACGTGAGCGATCGGTCTGCGCCTTCGAGGCGCGACACCATCTCTGCTTCGAGCTCGTCGAGCAGCGCCTGGGGTTCGGTGATCTCCTTGGCTGCAACCTTGGCGCGCAGGCCGTCGATCAGATCGGTCGTCACGCCGACACCGACGTCAGCGCGCAGGAGCGCCTCTTCGAGATCCTCGAAGCTCTCTTCGGTGATCGCGCTCCGGCCGAGCACGCCGGCGAACGCGCCGGTGAAGGCAAGTCGCGCCTTGGCGAGCCGGTCGCGCAGCGATGCGGGCTTGGCCGGTTCGAGCTCGACCTCTTCCTCGACCTCCTCCTCGACGGGTCGCTCGGCGACCAGGACGTCACCATCGCCGGTCGGTTCGGGCGGCGGGCTGGTCGGACGCGAGGGTCGAGCAGTGGGGGCCGGAGCCGACGCGCGGTTGCGACGGCTGACGACGATCACACCGACGCCGAAGGCAACGACGGCGATCGCCAGGATCAGGAACAGGATTTCGATACCCATCGCCCGCCGACGCTACCGGGCGAGCCGGCCTGGCCTGTCCGTGGGGGTGTCCATGGGGGTGTCCGTTGGCGGCGGGCCCGTGAAGACAGGGTTCACGAGGCGGTGATGCGTTCGGTGACGACCTTGCTGGAGCCGCCGGGTTGCATGCTGACGCCCAACAGGCAGTCCCCCGCCTCCATGGTGCGTTTCTGGTGCGACACGACGATCAACTGGGCGTCTTTCCTGAACTCCTGGATCAGCCCGAGGAAGCGGTGCAAGTTGACGTCGTCGAGGGCTGCCTCGACCTCGTCCATCACGTAGAACGGCGACGGGCGAGACCGGAACACAGCAAAGAGGTAGGCGAGGGCCGTCAAGCTGCGCTCGCCACCCGAGAGCAGTGAGAGCTTCTTGACGTTCTTGCCGCTCGGTTTGGCTTCGACCTCGATGCCGGTGTTGAGCAGGTCCTCGGGAGCCGTGAGCTTCAACTTGCCGACGCCACCCGGGAAGAGCAGACCGAACAGTTGCGTGAAATTCTCGCTGACATCGGCAAAGGCCGAGGCGAACACGTTCTGGATCTCGGCGTCGACGGCAGCGATCACTCTCGAGAGCTCGCGCCGCGTCGAGCGGACGTCTTCGAGCTGCTCCTCGAGAAAGGAGTGTCGTGCCTGGAGTTCATTGAACTCCTCGAGTGCCAGCGGATTGATCGGCCCGAGCAGGCGCAGTTCGCGCTCCAGCTCACGGACGCGCCCGGCCGGGGTCGCTCCGTCGGGCAGCACCGGCATCGGAGCCGCCTCTGCCACCGCCGGCTCGATGTCGAGCTCACGACGCAAGGTCTCGATCGCGGCCTCGAGACGAAG
>JBGSII010000441.1:0-3747 GCA_041742555.1 Ilumatobacteraceae bacterium | reverse complement strand
GCAGGCGTTCGACGGCTACAGCGAGCAGCTCGGTGGCCTGGTCGGCCGCGCGCTCGACGAACGCTGGATCGATGCGCAGCCGCGCGACGGCAAGACCGGTGGAGCGTTCTGCGCCCGCTTCGTCGACGACCGTTCACTCGTGTTGCTCAACTGGTCGGGCTCGGCCGACTCGACCCAGACGACGGCCCACGAACTCGGCCACGCGTACCACAACACGACGCTGGCTGAGCGAACCGCCCTCCAACGTCAGCTGCCGATGGCGCTGGCCGAGACCGCCAGCATCTTCTGCGAGACGCTCGTGGTCGAGGCCGGGCTCGCCCGGCTCCAGGGGGTGGACCGCCTCGCTCAACTCGACGTCGATCTCGCCGGCACCAACCAGGTGATCGTCGACATCCATTCGAGGTTCCTGTTCGAGAGCGAGGTGTTCGCACGCCGCTCGCGCCGCACCCTCAGCCCATCCGAGTTGTGCGACATGATGACCGAGGCGCAGGCTGCGGCCTATGGCGACGGGCTCGAGCAGTCGACTGCGCACCCGTACATGTGGTTGCTCAAGCCGCACTACTACGGTTCGCACTTCTACAACTGGCCGTACACCTACGGACTGCTGTTCGGCCTCGGACTGTTCGCCGAGTACCGAACGGACCCTGAGCGGTTTCGAGCGGGTTACGACGACCTGCTGTCGCGCGCGGGCATGGACACTGCGGAGGAACTGGCCAGCGCATTCGGCCTCGACGTCACCGACGAGGCGTTCTGGACGGCGAGCCTCGATGTCGTGCGCAGTCGTATCGACGACTACGAGCGCCTGGCTGCGGAGCACCTGGCCGTCGTGCCATGAGACCGACGCGCTACGACCTGACCCGCGAGCAGCTCGCCGACGTCCTCGACGGGGAGCCGCGTTATCGGCTCGACCAGCTGTGGAGCGGGCTCTACACACAGCTCGCCGACCCAGCCGACATCAGCAACCTGCCCAAGGCCCTACGCGCACGGCTGGACGACGAACTCCCGACGGCGCTCACGCCGATCACCGAGTCGGTGAGCGACCGTGGCGACACCGTGAAGTTCCTGTGGGAACTCGAGGGAGCGAGTCGGGTCGAAACCGTGTTGATGCTGTACCCCGATCGTGCAACGGTCTGCGTCAGCAGCCAGGCCGGGTGCGCCATGGCCTGCGGGTTCTGCGCCACGGGTCAGGCCGGCTTCACTCGGCACCTGAGCGTCGGCGAGATCGTCGAACAGGTCGTGCGCGCGTCGCAGCGCGCGAGGCAGCTCGACCGCCGCGTGAGCAACATCGTGTTCATGGGGATGGGCGAACCGATGGCGAACCTCGACGCCGTGTGGACGGCAACCGAGCGGTTCCACTGCGACCTCGGGCTGTCCGCTCGCCACATCACGATCTCGACCGTGGGCATCATCCCCGGCATCCGATCGCTCGCCGATCGTCCACTGCCGGTCAACCTCGCCGTCTCGCTCCACGCCGCGAACGACACCTTGCGCGACGAGCTGGTGCCGGTCAATCGCCGGTACCCGATCGCCGCGTTGATGGACGCCTGCGAGGACTACCTCGACGCGAAGCATCGTCGATTGAGTTTCGAATGGGCGATGATCGACGGCGTCAACGACCGTGACAGCGACGCCCGTGAGCTGGCAACGCTGTGCCGACGGCTCTCACCGAACGCCCATGTCAACCTGATCCCGCTCAACCCCACGCCTGGTTACCCGACCACCGGTACGCCGTTGCGCAGGGTGGAGGCGTTCCGCGATCTCCTCGAGTCGCTCGGCGCCAATGCCACGGTTCGCCGGAACCGCGGAACCGACATCGACGCGGCATGCGGGCAGCTTGCCGCCGGGCAGCCCGTCACGCTCGAGCGTCGTCAGCGGTAAGTGGGATTGGCGACGGCCAGCTTGTCGGCCACCGTCGCTGCGAGCATCGTTCGGAGCTCGACCGAGCGATCGTCGAATCGGCGTTCGCGGATCGCGGCGGCGAGTGCAGCATCGTCGGCGACACCGAACAGTGCGAGGCGGTCACGGTGGGCCGCAGCCTGAGCGGGACCGAGTTCGATCTCGCGTTCGACCATCGCCAACACGTTCGAGGCCACCCGCGCATGGAAACGCAAGCGGCCGTCGGTGGAGGCGATCACCTCCCGATCGATCCACTCACGAACAGCTTCCAGCAGCTCGATCGCGCTCGGAGCATCGTGCGGGGCTCCCATGGTCACCACCGTCCTTCCAGCAACGTCAGCAGGTCGTGTTCGTTCTCGCACAC
Source organism: Ilumatobacteraceae bacterium (assembly GCA_041742555.1). Classification (GTDB taxonomy): domain Bacteria; phylum Actinomycetota; class Acidimicrobiia; order Acidimicrobiales; family Ilumatobacteraceae; genus Sva-07. The sequence goes on along the minus strand of JBGSII010000441.1, from coordinate 1,487 downwards.
GCGACGGCCGATGGCGGCCAGTTCGTGGCTCCGCGTCATCCCGTTGAGGTGCACGCTCGCCTGCAGGATGCACATGATCGCCCACTTCCAGGTGCCGAGCACCTCCCACCAGTGCACGACGACCGGATCGATCGGCGCCCCGCCCGCCTGCTCGTACGCGCGGAACAGCTCCTCGTGGGCGCCCAAGCCGGCGACAGGAGCCTGGCCACCGAACCGCCACGCCTTCACACACAACCAGCCGAGATCCTCCATCGGATCGCCGAGATGGGCGAGTTCCCAGTCGATCACCGCTCGAAGGCCATCCGGACCGACGATCACGTTGCCGAGTCGGAAGTCGCCGTGGACGACGCACGTCCGTTCCGACGCCGGCCGGGTGTCCAGCAGCCAGTTCCGGACCAGCTCGAGAACCGGGTGGGGCTGGCCGAGAGAATCGAGGACATCGGTGTAGTACGCGAGTTGATCGGTCGCTTCGAGTCCGTCGAGGTCGGCCGGGTCGAGGGCGTGGATCTTCGCCAGTGCGTGCCCGAAGTCGGCGACGAGCCGTGCTCGCGCCCCGGCGAAATCGTCGTCTCGCTGTATCTTCCTGGCGATCGTTTCACCGTCGATCGCCTCGAGGACCATGAACGCCATACCGTCGTCGCGGCGACGAGCGTCGATCAGCTCGGGGACGGGGACCCCACCGCGCCGAGCAGCCCTGACCACTCCTGCTTCGACGAGCATGTTGCGTTGGTCTCCCGATCGCTGCCGTTGCAGGATCAGCGCTCGCTCACCAGCCGTGAAACGCCAGGTCTCCCGGGATGCCCCTCCCGACAGGCGATGAAGATCGTGGATCTCCACGTTGTCGAGCAGCTGCGACAGCATCATCGACAGCTCGGTTCCCACCGCAGACGTCCCCATCGACGTCAGGTTAGGTCGTGCGACGACGGGCTCAGCAGCCGGCTGCGCGCACCGACGGCGTCGGATTCACCGCGAGGCCGCCACCCGGGTGGATCTCGAAGTGGAGGTGTGGTGTTCCCGTGGCATTGCCCGTGTCGCCGTTGTAGCCGATCACGTCGCCCTGGTTGACACGGCGACTCGCGCCCTCGTAGGAGGCGAAGTGTGCGTAGTAGTACCGGTTGCCGTTGTCGCCGACCAGCGAGGCCGCGTTGCCCCCGAGGCGATTCTGTCTGAAGTTCACGCTGCCGCTCACCACGGCATAGATCGGCGTCCCCATCGGGGCGAGCATGTCGACCCCTTCGTGACTGCGCCCGCCTGACCGCGGCGCTCCCCAACTGTCGCCGTAGGCCGAGCCATTCATCGGACACAGGATCGCGTCGAGGTAGACCTCACCGTTGACCACGCCGATCGGAACGCTGCCTGCTCCGCCCGTCCCGGTGCGACCGCCGCTGGTTCCGCCGGAGGCTCCGGAGGACCGAGGAGCGAGCCCGGCTCCGGCATCGGCAGCGATCGCGGGATCGGCGTTGGGATCGGCGGCAGCAGCTGCGGCG
>JBGSII010000440.1:0-4787 GCA_041742555.1 Ilumatobacteraceae bacterium | reverse complement strand
ACTTCCATTCCGGCGGGACTGACAATCCACCGGAGTGAACGTCGACCCGATCACCCAAGTCGTATCGATCGGTCGGTTTCCGCGTCAGATTCGACTGATAATCCCGGGCAAGAACGCTGTGACCCGCACCTGAGTTCCGGCCTCTTGTCATAGTTGACGGTGATCCGGGGGTGCGGCCAGCCTTTGGGTCGGGGTTCTGGATGGTTCGCTCGTTAACCGGCTGCCCATCGCTTCGTGTGGTGTGGCTCGCCTTCGGCATGCGGCCTGAGCCTCGGACAGGGACGTGGCTGAAGAGAGGTTTGCACGGCTGAAAGAGGCGTTGCCCTTCCTTGTCTGTCATCAACAGCAACGAGAAGGGAAACGACCAATGGATGAGATGGTGATCATCGGGATGGACCCGCACAAGGCGTCGAACACGATCGCGGTGCTGGACTCGACCGAGAACTTGTTGACTCGGCGACGCTTCGAGAACTCCGACGACGGCTTCGTCGAGATGCTCGCCGCAGTCGGCGAGTATCCGAATCGGGTGTGGGCTGTCGAGGGAGCGAACGGGATGGGGCGCAGCATTGCGCAGCGTCTCGTCGGCTTCGATGAACGCGTCTATGACGTGCCTGCGAAACTCGCGACGCGCGTGCGTGTGTATTCGACTGGGCACGGCACCAAGACCGACAACACCGACGCGTTGGCGATCGCACGCGCTGCGCTGCACAGCCGGCACCTGCGCATCGTGAAGCCTGACGATGAGACCGTGGCAATCAAGTTGCTGTCGGATCGCCGCAAGGAGCTCGTCGGCTTACGCACTCAGGCGGTGTGCCGACTGCATCGGCTGTTGCGCGAGTTGATCCCCGGCGGCGGACCAGCGTTGATCACCGCGGAGAAGGCGTTTGACCTGGTCAACGACCTGAAACCTGATGATCCGGCCGGTCAGATGCGTGTCGAGATCGCGCTCGAGCACATCGAAGACATCATGCGCATCGACCTCAAGATCGACGTCGTCGCCAAACGGATCCACGCCGAGATCAAAGCCTCGGGAACCACCTTGACCCGCGTCTACGGGATCGGGCCGATCAACGCCGCGCTGATCATCGGTGAAGTCGGTGACGTGTCACGGTTCCCGTCACGCGACCACTTCGCCAGCTACACCGGCACCGCACCCGTCGCCGCGTCATCCGGTGACCACCAAAGGCACCGACTCAACCGAGCCGGGAACCGTCAACTGAACCATGCGCTCTACATCGCCGCGATCACCCAGATCCGCAACGACACACCCGGACGCGACTACTACCGAGGAAAGCTTGCCGCCGGCAAGAGCACCAAAGAAGCCCTGCGCTGCCTGATGCGCCGCATCAGCGACGCCGCCTGGCGGCAGCTCCAACTCGACCGAGCACCCGAACAGACCCAAGACCAAGCCTGGCCCCGCTGGCCGTCCAAGCGCGGCAACCTTCAGCCATACAGATCACCCGACACGCTGCGCATGAACGGCCGACCACAACCCTTCAAACCCGCAGCCGTCTAACCTCGATGCCGGGTTCGGGATGTGGCCTCACCGAAGCATCAGCACCGAGGCGCAAGCTGATCACGCCGGCAGACCGCAAGGTCCAACAGACGTCCTCATCTGCCCATCCCGAACCCACCTCTTGACAGAGAGGAGCCGAAGTGTGCGGCCTCCGAGAGCGATCGGCCCACCGCATAATCACTGCGACAGCTTCTTCAGCGCCCCTGGCAGGGATCGAACCTGCGACACACGGTTTAGGAAACCGATGCTCTATCCACTGAGCTACAGAGGCGGGATTTCCGCGGCGACCCGCGATCGGCTCCGCACTTCGCGGGGCGAACCGCAGCATAGAGACGCTCGATCAGACCCGCCACCTTCCGGAGCCCGAGAGGAGAGGGGTCACCTGCTGGATCGCCGACGACGAGACGCGAGCATCGCGGCCGCTGGACCCGCCACCGTTCAGCGTTCTGCCTCGATGCGACGAAGGACGTGGTAGACGATCGTCGGACCGTGAGTGTTCTGGAGAAAGTGATGGGCGTCGGGGATCACGTCGAACGACGCGTTCATTCGCTCGGCCCAGGTGCGTCCCCAGCCCTCGGTGAAAACGTCGTCCAACCCACCCCACACGAAATGCACGGGCTTGTCCCAGCCGAGCAGCGTGCGGTAGTGCATCGTCTGCGCGGCACCGTTGCCGCTGTCGTAGTCGTTCGCCGGAATGGACAGCGGGAACATGCGCAACCCGTTGAATGCAGCGTCGTCCAGCCCTCGAAACGGAGCGGCGAATCCCTCGTACATCGTCGCAGCGTCGCCCGTCAGTTCCGGGTCGCCTCCGCCGGTGAGTGCACCGAACACGGTCGCCGGTTCGACGATGCGACTCGACAACAACAGCACGAGCGCGACGTTCGGCCGCTCCCGGTGGAACAGTCCGCCCTCGTTCCACGCCGCCATCCAATTGCGGATGGCGTCGGTGTACTCGAAGCCGGGGTGGTGCAGCCAGGTGTTCATGATGATCAGGCGACAGAACCGTTCCGGCATGGTTGCCGCCTGGGCGAGGCCGATCGGCCCGCCCCAGTCCTGACACACCAATGTCACGTCCTGGAGGTCCAGCGCGGTCACGAGCGACGTGAGCACCTCGGTGTGACGAGCAATCGAGTACCAGTTGGCGTCGGTCGGCTTGTCGCTGCGCCCGAAGCCGAGGTGGTCCGGGGCGATGCACCGGTAGCCCGCCTCGACCAGCCGGGGGATCATCGTCCGATAGAGGTACCCCCACGTCGGCATCCCGTGCAGTAACAACATGACCGGGCCATCGGCTGGACCTTCGTCGACGTAGTGGACCCGGAGATCCTTCCACTGGTGATACCTGGGCTCGTAGGGCCAGTCATCGAGAGCGTCGAAGTGTGAGTCGTCGGTGCGGGCGAACGTGGTCATGAGATCAGTAGCTGCTCCTGAGCAGTTGAAGGTCCGCCACAACCATAGGGACGCGGACGTTCAACCCGCTGGTCGTGAGGTCGAGGCTCACGCCGTCGAGGCCGTGCACGTCCCACTGGCGGGGCTCCGCGCCGACGATCCGAAAGCTGGTGAACGTGTTGACGTCTTCGCGCAGCGGCGCGAGGCGCAGGTGGAGATTGCCATCGATCCATTCAGCTCGGGTGAATGCCATCGCGGGAAAGTCCACGTCGACGATCTGCGGGCAGGCGTCGAGCGGGGCCGTCGACACACGGGCCCACAGGCCGGGAGCCGCCGCCTCGGCCGCAGCGAGGAACGCGTTGAACTGACCCCGCGGATATGGCTCGTTCAGCCCCATGCCCCAGGTGAACTCACCGAGCGCGGTGTCCCACGTCGGCTCGTACGAGGCCTCGATGGCGGTGGCGAGTCGTTCGGCGAGGTCGTCGAGCCCCCACTCGCGTGCGAGGAGAAGCGAGGATCCGGAGCCCCGGTTCGCCGACAGCGGGACGGCCAGAGGGTTGTCCCAACCCAACATCGAGCTCCCCGCATCGAAGAGCCGCCTGGCGTCGTCGGGCACCTGCGGCGCGGCGTAGAACGAGGTCGTCAACGCCGCGAAGACCGGCAGGCGATGGTGCACGTCGAGCACCGGGTCGTAGTAGAAGGTGGTCATCTGCGGCGGCACGTCGCCGGCGAGATCGAGATAGTGCTCTCGGGCGTAAGCCCACCACGGGTCGAACGCCTGGCGGTGGAAGTCAGTCCCGTGTCGATTGTCGTGGAGCCTCAGACCGAGGCCAGCTCCAGCCAGTCAAAACGGCCAGACCTTGGTGTTCTCTCAATGGCACCCGATCGGCGCAGCCAGCCACTGACGGCAGAGGTGATCAGCAATCTCGGTATGCGTCCACGTGAAGGTGTTGTCGCCGTCACGGATCATCTCGAACGGTCGGTTCCAGCGGTCATCGGGATCGATCATCGACCGGATGCCGAGCAGCACCAGCAGGAACCCCTTGTAGAACAACATCCCGTCGGCGGCAACCGGGTCCATCTGGACACCCCACGGTTCGATGCCGTTCGCCGTCCAGCCCGGCACGTCGTAGTCACCCCACAACTCCTGGGGGATGAACAGCCGGTAGATGTCGGGGTAGCTCGCCCGATCCGGATCGTGACCGAACTGCGTGAGCCAGTCCGCGGCCGACCACCAGCCGGTGTGTCGCTCGATCAACCGATCGAGGATGGCGACGTACGGCTCGGTCCACGCCGGGGTGCGGTGCGCCATGAGGCCCATGGCGTAGGACGAATCGACGAGATCGAAGCGATGCCAGCTCGCCATCGGCGGATCGGACCGATTGTCCCAGTGCGGGTGCGGCGATCCGGTCCGGCTCCAGTCGTCCGGTGTGTGGGACTTGCGGTGGAGGTACCGCAACCATCCCAACGATCGCGGCGAGAGCTCCATCAGATGCGGCTGGCGAGAAAGGCCCGAGTTCGAGCCTTGCCTTCCGGGTTGTCGGCGAACTCGGATGCCACGAACAGCGTGACGCCGGCACGCTCGAGTTCGTCCATCCGACCCGCGCAGGTGGCCTCGTCGCCGATGATGGCGAGATCCTCCGGGCCGGCGAGGCCCTCGTGGTCGAGCATCGCCCGGTACGACGGCAGCTGCCCGTAGATCATGAAGGTCCGCGCAGCGTTCTCGCGAGCGGCGTCGACGTCGTCGGTGACCCAGATGGGGAAGCCGGCCGCGATCTCAGGTGCCGGTCGACCGGCCGTGTCGGCAGCCTCACTGATCGTCGGCACCGTGAGCGTCGCGAGCGTCGCGGCTCCGGTCATCCACGTGATCGTGCCGTCGCAGCGC
>JBGSII010000439.1:0-10814 GCA_041742555.1 Ilumatobacteraceae bacterium | reverse complement strand
GCCGGCTCCGATCCGCTTGGCGACGTTCGACGCGGTCCAGCCGCCGATGATGCCGCCAACAGCGCCGCCGGTGCCGAGCAGGGCGAACTCGGTGGCCGTGGTGCCGAGCACCTCTTGGCCGTACAGCACGAACGTGGCCGTCGAGAGGGTCCCGAGCATGTTCAGGATCCCGAGCACGATGGCGAGGGTCCGCAGCAGGTCGTGGCTCCAGAGCCACGCGAAGCCCTCCGCCAACTCGGTCTTCCACGGTCGGCGATCTGCCCGCCGTTCGGCGACCTGCTTCGGTGTCGGCCCCGGACGGCGGATCCAGGCGATCAGCCCGGCCGAGATCGCGAAGGTCGCGGCGTCGATGTAGAAGGGCAGTGAGAATGCGATCGCGATCAGCACTGCGGCGAGCGGCGGGCCGGCGAAGGTGTTGGCGACCTGCTCGACACTCCACAGCCGACCGTTCGCCTTCTCGAGGTTGTCGGGATGCACGATCGAGGGCATGAACGTCTGCGCGGAGTTGTCGTAGAGCACCTCGCCGATGCCGAGCAGCATCGTTGCAAGCAGCACCAGGAGGTACAGGCTCGTGTCGGTGGTGATCACCGTCGAGGCATCCGACACCACGTCCGGCAGCGGCAACGCATCTTGGCGGCCGAGCACCACGAACGCCACGAAGAACGTCAACAGCGCTCGCGCCACATTGGCCCAGACCATCAGGATCCGACGGTCGTGGCGGTCGGTGATCACGCCGACGGGGAGCGAGAAGATCAGCCACGGCAGCCGCTGGGCGACCGCGACGATCGCGATCAGTAGCGGGTTGCGGGTGATCGCCGAGGCGAGCCAGGGGTAGGCGATCACCCCGATGCCGTCGCCGAGATTCGAGATCGTGCTGGCCGCGAAGAGTTTGAAGTAGTTGGCGCCGAGCCGATTCGGGTCGAGCTCGACGCGGGGCGAGGCGGTCGTCGGCGCCGTCTCGCTCACGATGGCTCCGGCAGGACAGAGTGGTCGGTCGCGTACACCGCGGCGACGAATCCGAACACGACGTCACCGTCGCGCGGCAGTGCCGTGAAGTCCTCCGCCAAGTCGACGACTCGAGCGAAGAACTCGTCGGCTCGGTCCTGCGGGATGCGGGCATGGCGGATCGTCGCGAGCATCTGTCCCGGCTCGCTCACCGCGGCCTCGGCCTGCGCCTCGGCGAGGAAGTTCTGACGCGCGGTCGGTGCGGCGGTCGGTGCGGTGCCGACGATGATCGTGCGGCCGGTGCGCCCGTAGAACCGTTCCTCGATCGCTCGGACCTTTCGCGTGCGCACGACTCGCAGCAGCCCGGCCTCGACGAGGACGTCGACGTGGTACGCGATCGACGACTTCGGTCGTTCGAGGGCGGCGGCCAGCTCGGTGATCGTCGCTGCTCGTTCGAGCACGAGGTCGAGGATCGCGCTGCGAACCGGATCGGCGATCGCCCTCAACTGCCGGGGTGTGTCAGCGTGAACGCTCGGCGCCAGCTCGTAGTCGGGGGACATCGAGGGAGATTATCCGGGAGATCCCGAACAATCCAACAATCCCGAATATTCACACCTGCTTGCGTGCAATTTCCGATGGGGTGCCCCATCGGAAATGCAACGCAAACGGGGTTCGGAGGGTGGCGGGGTCAGGTGGCGTCGACGGCGGTGGCGTCGACGGCGAGTTGGCCCGTGCCGACGCTGATCTTGCGCGGCTGCGCCTGTGGGACGACGGGGATCCGCAGGGTCAGGACGCCGTCGGTGTAGTCGGCCTCGACGCCGTCGGCGTCCAAGCCCTCGCCGAGGGTGACCTGGCGGCGGAACGTGCCCTCCGGCCGCTCGCCGAAGTACACACGGTCGCCGTCCTCGCGCTGATAGCTGCGCTCGGCGGTCACCGTGAGCAGGTTGCGCTCGACCGAGATGTCGATCGTGTCGGCGGCCACACCCGGCAGGTCGAGATGCACCCACACGTTGTCGCCACGCCGGTAGGCGTCCATCGGCATCGGCCGACCGGTCGCCCACGCCGAGCGGCCCGGGGTGCGCTGGTTGAAGAGCGAGTCGAGTTCACGGAAGGGGGAGTTCTGCAAGAGCATCGTGGTGCCTCCTTGGAGATGAGTGGATCAACTTGTGATGAAGAGAGTAATCCACATCACCAAACCTGACAACCCCTGGCTCAGGAAATCTATCCCCGCTTGACTCGCCCCGCCATCGCGAGGCTCGCCAGCCCGAACGAGATCACCATCAGTCCGATCGAGGCGGCGAAGCCCTGGAGCAAGAGGTCCGCCTTCCAGCCGTCACTGACGACGCTGCGGAGTCCACCGAGCACGTAGGTGACCGGGTTGTACGTCGCGACGGTGGCGAGCCAGCCGGTCAGGGCCTCCTTGGGGAGGAACGTCGTGGTGAGGAACGCGAACGGGAAGAACAGGATGAAGCTGGCGTTCACCGCTGCGGGGTTCCCCGTCTTGAGGGCGATCGCGTACGGGAACCCGGCGAACGCCAGGCCCCACAGAGCGCCGTAGAGCAGGAACACCAGCATGCCGAGGATCCCCGTCTCGAACGTGACGCCGAGCACGAGCCCCAGGAGGAGCACCGGGATGGTCAAGAGGATGACGGCCACGAAGTCCGCGGCCATCAACCCGAGCAGCAGCATCTGACGCCGCACCGGCGTGAGCAGGAGGCGATCGAAGTAGCCGCTCTGGATGTCGGTCACGATCGCGCTCGCCCTCGACACACCGGTCACGGCGAAGATGATCGCAACCGGGAGCTGGAACGCCTTGAAGTCGACAACGGTCCCACTGCCCTCGGCGAAGTCCTGCAACGCGCCCACCTGCACCACGAAGAAGAAGACCGGGGTGATGAGCGCGGGGATGAAGAACTCCGGCTCGCGGAACATCCCACGGATCGCCCGGTGGGCGATCGTGACGAAGTCGTGCCACGCCGACGCACGGCGGGCGAGCGGGACGTACTCGCGCTCCGTCGTGCTCGTGTCGGTGACGGTGGTCATCGGTCGGCCTCCTGGCTCGTGGTGGGTTGGCTGGTGGACACGTCGGCAGCGAAGTGTGAACCGGTGACGTGGAGGAACACGTCGTCGAGCGTCGGGGTCCGCAGTGTCAGCGACCGAACCGGCACACCACAGCCGTTGAGGGCGACTGCGACCTGAGCGATCAGCCGAGCCCCGTCGGTCGTCGCGATCTCCAGCTCGTGTCCGTGCGTCTGGACCTCGTCGATCCCGTCGACGAGGCGGAGCGCGTCCGCGGCGGTCTCGGCGTCACCGCCCACCTCCGCGACGATGAGGTCGGTGCCGATTTCACGCTTGAGATCCGTCGGCGCTCCTTCGGCCTTGATCAACCCGTCGGAGATGATCCCGACCCGGTCCGCGAGCTCGTCGGCCTCCTCGAGGTACTGCGTGGTCAGGAAGATCGTCATGCCGTGCTCCTCGTTGAGCCGGCGGACCTCGGCCCACACCGCGGACCGGCTCGCCGGATCGAGTCCGGTCGTCGGCTCGTCGAGGAACAGGATCTGTGGGCGGTGGATCAGCGACATCGCCAGGTCGAGCCGTCGCTTCATGCCACCCGAGTAGGAATCGACGCGGTCGTCGATCGCCGTGCCGATGTCGACGAGGCCGATCACATCGTCCATCCGGGTCGCGATGTCGGACGCGGTCAGCCCGTAGAGCCGGCCCTGAAGCTGCAGCATCTCTCGACCGGTCTGCTTGCCGTCGATCGAGGAGTCCTGCAGGGCCACGCCGATCCGCAGGCGGATGTCGTCGGGCTGGGTGTCGACGTCGAACCCGGCCACGGTGGCGGTTCCCGAGGTGATGCCGAGCAACGTGCACAGCATCTTGACCGTCGTCGATTTGCCGGCGCCGTTGGGGCCGAGGAACCCGTAGATCTCCCCGTAGCGGATGTCGAGGTCGATGCCTGCGACCGCGTGGAAGTCGCCGAAGGTCCGTCGGAGGGCTTGTGCCTGGATCGCTGACGCCATGGCCGTCAGGATGCCTGGTGCCGATTGCGATCATGCACCCCGCAACGATTTCTCGCACCCACCCTGTCCGTCGGGGTCGGGTCCGGAAAGACAGGGTCAGGCTTCGAGGCGGCCGTCGACGATGTGCACGCTGCGGTCGCAGTAGTGGGTGATGCGCTCGTCGTGGGTGACGACGATCGCCGCGATGCCACGCGACTTCATCTCACCCTGGATGAGCTCCATCACCTGCTCGCCGAGCTTCGTGTCGAGCGCCGAGGTCGGTTCGTCGAAGAGCACGAGAGCGGGGTCGTTCATCAGCGCGCGACCGATCGCCACTCGCTGGCGTTGTCCGCCGGACAGCTGCGACGGCAGGTTCTTCGCGCGGTCGGCGAGGCCCAGTTCCTCGAGTAGCTGGTCGGCGCGGGCGCGCGCCGGTGCCCCGGTCCGCTTGCCGAGTTCGTCGACCACCAGCAGGTTCTCGCGGGCGTTCAGGAACGGCACGAGGTTGACCGACTGGAACACGAAGCCGACCCTGTCCTGGCGGAACTTGGTGAGCTCCTTGGCGTTGTGGTTCGAGATGTCCTCGCCGCCGACCACGATGGTGCCCTCCGTCGCCGAGAGGATGCCGCCCGCGATCGAACAGAGCGTGGTCTTGCCCGAGCCCGACGGCCCGACCAGCGCGACCATCTCGTCGCTGCCGAGGGTCAACGTCGCATGGTCGAGCGCGACGACCTGGGAGCCGTCGCCCATCGTGTACACCTTGCGGACGTCGTTGAGTTGGAGTGCCGTCGACACGGCAGCGGGTGCGGTGGTCATGAGGTGCTTTCGGTCATGAGGTGGTTCCGATCGCTGAGGCGGGGTCGATGCGCAGGACGCGGCGCAGGGAGAACGAACAGCCGAGGACCGCGGCGACGAGCAGGAGCACGACGCTGAGGATGATGCGCGACGGGGTGATGAGCAGCGGGATCGATCCGGGTGGGAGCAGCAGGTCGAGCAGGATCACGAGGGTGCCGGCCACGAACGCGGCGATCGCCGTGACGACCACGGCCTGTGCGACGAGGCCGGCGAAGATCGTCGACGACTTCGCCCCGAGCGCCTTCAGGACGCCGTAGAGGCTCGTGCGCTCCACTGTGAGCAGGGCGAAGAACAGCCCGATGACGACGAGCGCGATCGCCACGGTGACACCGATGATCTGGTTGAACGTTCCCTGCTGTTCGGTGACCCCGGGGATCGCGGCGACCGCTCCGTCGACGGAGTAGGAGTCGGTGGCGCCGCCGGTTGCAGCGTCGATCGCGTCGGGAAGGTTGGCGCCGTCGCCGCGCACGATCAGCGCCTGGAACACGTCCGGCCCGAGCTGCGCGTCGGGACGGTTGGCGCTCAACGTGTCGCGCCAGGTGTCGGGCGACGCCCACAGGCTCGACTGGCCGTTGAAGTTGGTGTCCGCGACGAACCCGATGATCGCGATCGGCGTGCGGGCGGGGCCGACCTCGATGATCATGCCCTCTTCGACGCCGTCGGCCTTGATGCTGTCGTCGGCCCAGGCCTGGCCGTACGGAGGTGCGTCGGGCACGCCGTCGGGTGCGAGTTCATAACCGAACAGTGCAACGCTGGCGAGATCGCGTGGCCCGTTGCCGGGCACCCGGGCGCCGAGCTGCACGTTGCCGATCCCGCCGACCTCGGTGACGCCCTCGACCGCTTCGACCTGCGCGCGAAGTTCGGGGTCGATGCGGCTGCGCACGAACGATGCCTGCGCAGTGTCCGAGTACACGATGGCGTCGGCGTTCTGGGCACGGATGGCGCCGGTCGACGAGGCGATCAGCCCGTCGAGCAGTCCGCCGAGGAACATCAACAGGATCGCGATCAACGTGAGGATCACCGTGGCCGTCGCGAAGCGGCCGGGTCGTCGGCGCAGTTCCTTCAGCGCGAGTTTCACGACCCCACCCCTTGGCCGGTTGTGGCTTCAATCGGATCGATCTTCAGCACGCGCCGCGCGGCGACGAGCGAACTCAGTACGCCGAGCGACAGCAACAGCACCGACCAGAAGATCACCGCAGCGGTCTCGAACTGGAGCGCGATGCCTCCCAACGCCTGCTGGGACACGGGGTAGTAGAGCAACGTGCCGATCAGCAGACCGACGCCGATGATCACCACCACCTGGATCAACAGGGATGACACGAGGCGGCCCGCGGGCGCGCCGATCGCCCGCAGCAAGGTCAGCGAGTTGGCCTTCTGGAACGTCACGATCAGGAAGAACAGTCCGGTCACGCACGGCACCACGAGCCCGTAGAGCAGGAAGATGATGTTGAACGACTGCTGCACCTGGGCGACGCCCGGCGTCTCGGTCGCGGCGTCCTGCTTGGTCAAGGCGTCGAGCTCGAGCGACTGCTCGTTGATCGAGGCCACCGCTTCGTCGGGCGTGAAGCCGTCGGCGGGGATCACGCCGAGGACATTCGGCAGCGGCGTGCCGGCATCGGGGTTCACGCTCTTGACCGCGGAGAGGTACGTGTCGTACGAGACGAACAATGTCGGTGACACGTTGAGCTGAGCGTTCTCGGCCACACCGACGATCGTGATCTCCTTGCCACCCGGCAGCAGGGTGACCGTGTCGTCGATGTCGTAGCCGAGCGCGACGTCGGCGTCACTCACGACCCCCTCGTCGTCGGCAGTGGGGAGGCGACCCTCGACGACCGTGGTCGGCGCGCCGATCCCATCACCGTCGGGACCGAGTTCGTAGCCGATCAGCGTGGTGTCGAACGTCTCACCGTCGGCGTTGCCACTCGGCAGACCGGTGAACGTGCCCTGTCCGATCGGGCCGGTCTCGCCGGTGCCGGGTGCAGCGAGGATGTCGGCCTCCATGTCGGGGGTGATCACGCTGCCCTGCAGGACGCGTTGGCCGTCGACGCTGTAGACGAGCACCGGTGCGTTCTGCTCGCGGATCGCCCCGATGAAGCCGGTGATCAGCCCGTTCTGCAGCGACTGCTGGAACAGGATCAGGAACACCAGCAGCGCGATGGCTGCGATCAGCAGCGCGAAGCGCACCTTGGCGCGGGCCATTTCCTTGAAAGCGAGAAACATCGTCGGGGGGACCTCGTCGCACGACGCTAGCGACGATCTCGTCGAAGCGCCCGTCGTTGGCGACGTGGTGCGCGCCGTGGGAAGCTGCGCTCATGACGTATCCGGTTGCGCTGTACCTCCAGGACGCCCACGACATCCGCCAGGGCATCGAACTCGTCCAGTACGCCGAGGCCAATGGCTTCGACGCCGTTTGGCAGGCCGACAGCCGACTGGTTCGTGATGCCGTGGTGCCGATGGCGGCGTTCGCCGCGAACACCGATCGGATCAAGATCGGCTCGGGCGTCATCGACATCTGGACTCGCAACGCGGCGCGGCTCGCCTCGACGTTCTCGACGCTCGACGACCTCGCGCCCGGTCGGATGATCTGCGGGCTCGGCGCCTGGTGGGATCCGCTCGCGGCGAAGGTTGGCATCGATCGGGCCCGTCCGCTGAAGGTGATGCGTGAGGTCGTCGATGCCGTGCGGGGGCTGCTGAACAACGAAACCGTGTCGCTCGACGGCTTCCACGTGCAGCTCGACGGTGTCGAACTCGACTACGTGTACCAGGAGCGCCGCCCGAAGGACGTCCCGATCTACATCGGAGCCACCGGCATGCAGATGATGGAACTCACCGGCGAGATCGCCGACGGTGCCGTGCTCAACTACCTCGTGTCACCGAGCTACAACATCGGTGCACTCGAGGCGCTCCAGCGCGGTGCCGCGAAGGCCGGACGCACGCTCGACGACATCGACCGGCCACAGCTCGTCGTGTGCTCCGTCGACGAGGATCGAGATGCGGCACTCGACGGCGCTCGCCTGCTCGTCACGCAGTACCTCGGCCAGCAGCCACACATCATGAAGGCGTCGGGCGTGCCCCAAGCGCTGCTCGACGAGATCGGTGAGGTCCTCACCTGGCCGGCCACGCACGATCAGGTGGTGGCGGCAAGCAAGCTCGTCCCTGACGAGATCGTGCAGATGATCACCGCGTCGGGCACGCCTGACGAGGTGCGTGCCAAGGTCGACGAGTACGTCGCGTCCGGCTGCACCTGTCCGATCCTCTATCCGCTCGCCGACGACGTTCGGCTGATGATCGACACCTTCGCTCGCAACTAGGTTCGAGTCGATGCGCATCTTGTTGCCATCCGGGACCGCGGCCGAGATCGCCGAACCGTCCGACACCGATGTCGTCGCAACGATGGGCCTGGTGATCGCACCGGACATCTTCGGCCTGCGACCGCTGTTCGACGACATGGTCAACCGACTCGCCTCGGTCTGGTCGATGACGGTGTGCGCGGTCGAACCGTTCCCCGGTCTCGATCTCGGCGACGACGTCGATCCACGCTTCGCCGCCGTGCCAGGTCTCGACGATGATGCTCACCTTCGCGATCTCGTGGAGGCGGCCGATGCGACCGGGTGCGATCGGGTCGGCCTGCTCGGCTTCTGCATGGGTGGCATGTACTGCTTCAAAGCGGCGCGCAGCGACCGGTTCGCGAAGATCGCCAGCTTCTACGGGATGATCCGGCTGCCCGAGGCGTGGACGGGTCCTGACCAGGGTGAACCGCTGGACCATCTCGCGACCGGCCATCCTGGTCGAGTGCTGGCGATCATCGGTGAACTCGACACCTACACACCGCCGGCCGATGTCGTCGCGCTCGAAGCCGCCGGCGTGAACGTCGTGCGTTATCCCGATGCCGAGCACGGATTCGCCCACGCACCCGAACGTCCGGCGCACCGCCCGGCCGACGCCGCCGACGCCTTCCAGCGCGCCCACACCTGGCTCACCTCGTAGTCACGTCAGCGGGCGCGGAGCTCGAGGCGGTCGCGCTGGGTGATGCGGTAGGTGCGGTCGTTCTGCTCGAGCCACCCGAGACGGATGAAGCTCGCGATGGCCTTGTTCACTCGTTCACGGGATGCACCCACCATTCCGGCGAGTTCCTCCTGGGTGACCGGCAGCGTGAACTCGTCGGTGCCGTCGGCGAGTTCGAGGAGACGTTTCGCCGTGCGCCCGGTGACGTCGAGGAACACCGAGTCGGCCAGTGCCTCATCGGTGACTCGCATGCGTTGCGCCAACAGGCGTGCCACGTTCCACAGCAGCTTCGGGTTCTCGTCGAACATCGCGAGCACCTGGGCGTAGGGAATCGACAGCACGGTCGTGGGCTCGAGTGCTCGAGCCATCGCCGAACGAGGGCCGTCGTCCAGCATGCCCATCTCGCCGAAGAGGTCTCCGCTCTCCATCAAGGCAACCACGCTCTCGCGTTTGTCGATCGGGTTCGCCAGAGCGATCGCCAGCCGGCCGCTCAGTACGAGATAGAGCGATTCAGGGGGATCGCCCTCGTTGAACAACACGTCGCCGCGGATCAGGTGCAGCTCGTGGCCGGACTTGGCAACAGCGTCGAGCGCGTCCGGAGTGGCATCGGCGAAGAAGTTGGTTCGGGCGAGGATCTCTTCGTGAGCCATGACATCGGTCACGGTACTACCCTGCGCCGGTGTGCCCGCTGCCGAGCAGATATGGACGATCGTGGTCGGTGGAGGCAGTGGTCGACGCTTCGGACTGGCCAAGCAGTACGAGGCGCTCGGTGAGGTCCGAGTGATCGATCGATCGGTCGCGACTGCTCGTGAGGCGTCCGGCGGGGTCGTCGTGGTGGTGCCGCCCGAGGACGCCGAACGCGAAGGGGCGATCGCAGGGGGAGACACACGCAGCGAGTCGGTCCGCGCCGGCCTGGCCGCGGTCCCACCTGATGCCACGATCATCTGTGTGCACGACGCCGCGCGCCCGCTGGCGACCGTCGAGCTCTATCGGCGTGCGATTGCCGCGGTCCGCGACGGGGCTGACGCGGCGATTCCCGCGGTCGCCGTGGCCGACACGATCAAGATCGTGGCCGCCGGTGTCGTCGTGTCGACACCCGACCGTGCGTCGCTCGTCGCGGTCCAGACACCGCAGGCATTCCGCGCCGGCGTCCTGCGCACCGCGCACGAATCGGGCGGCGATGCCACCGACGATGCGGCATTGGTCGAGGGTCTCGGCGGCGTGGTGGCGGTCGTCGACGGAGAGATGACGAACCGCAAGATCACCGTGCCCGACGACCTCGTCTGGGCTCGCGATCAGATCGCGAACGATCACGAAGGAGACCAGCGGTGACCATTCCCGAATTCCGAGTCGGTCAAGGATTCGACGTGCATCGATTCAGTACCGACCCCGAACGGGTGATGGTGCTCGGTGGGTGCCACTTCGATGGTGTGATCGGCCTCGAGGGCCACAGCGATGCGGACGCTGTGGCTCACGCGTGCGCCGATGCGTTGCTCGGTGCTGCCGGGCTCGGCGACATCGGGATGCATTTTCCCGACACCGACGATCGCTGGCGCGGCGCCGACTCGATGGCGCTGCTCCGCCACGTCACCGCCATGCTCGCCGAGGATGGCTGGCGGGCGTCGAACGTCGACTGTGCGGTGGTGTGCGAACTGCCGAAGATCGCCCCGTACCGTGACGAGATGCAACGGAACCTCACCGCAGCGGTCGGCGCTCCGGTCACCGTGAAAGGCAACCGGGCCGAACAGCTCGGCGCCATCGGACGAGGCGAGGGTGTCGTGTGCTTCGCCACCGCTCTCATTCATCGAGCACCCGGGACGGTGGCGACGTGAGCGGACGCCCTTCGTCCGGTCGACGGAGTTCCAACTCGAAAGGTGCGCCCGCAGGCAAGTCCGGCGGAAAACCCGGCGGCCGCAGCGGCAAGCCGGGGCCGAAGCCGAGTAGCAGATCTGGAAAGAGCCGGGGACCCTCAGGCCCGTCGCGTGGCCCCGCCCGCCCGGGCGGATC
>JBGSII010000438.1:0-3217 GCA_041742555.1 Ilumatobacteraceae bacterium | reverse complement strand
GCGAGGCGGTGCCGCAGACGGTGCGGCGGTCGAGTCGGCGGCGGTCGAGAAGGGTGTCGTCTCGCCAGCAGGGTCGGCGCTCGAGTCATCTGCACACCCGGCGACCAACGCGACCATCACCGCGGCCGCGATCGCACGGCTCACAACGATTCGAGGGTCACGGAGCACCTCGTCAACGTAGAACGCGACCGTAAGGACTCTCTGTGACAACAGGAACGGGTGCGCCTCGCACCGTCAGGGTCGGCGACCCGAGCTCACGACTCCAGCGATGCCTTGATGCGGGCGAGCGTCTTCTCCATGCCCGTCACCATGCTGCGGTCGCGCCGCATCAGCGTGGAGTAGACGAACTTCTGCCAGCCGTCGTACTGCGGGAAGCTGAACGACTCGGTGACCGTGGTGACCCCGTCGCGCTCGGCCAGTTCGTACCGCCAGGTCGTGTAGCCCTCGGCGACGAACTCGAAGACGGCGCCCGGTTCGCACGCGGTCACCTCCGACGCCGTCGTCCACTTCTTGAGCGTCACCGGTCCGGCAGCGGCCACGTTGTCGCCCTCGAAGACGGCGCCGACCTCGGGGCCGATCGCGGGTGACACCCATCGACCGGCCACGCACTCCGGGCTCCACTCCCCCATTCGGGTGATGTCCGAGATCGCCTCGAACACGTCGGCGGCGGGACGGTTGACGTCCACGCTCGCGGATCCTCGGACGGTGGTGTCGTCGCTCATCACCCAGGTCTATCGCATCGATCGGAGTGGATCAGGGTCCCGGACGCGATCGGGCCGCTGACGGCGGGGATCACTCGTCGTCAGCGGCTGATCGGGTCAGGTCAGTCGACGGCTCAGCCGCAACAGCCCTGCTCCGGCGAGCAGCGAGGTGAGGCCGATCAGAACGATCACCCAGTGCTCACTGCCGGTGGCGGGCAGCGCCGTCGGGGTCGCCGTCGGAGCTTGACCGACTGGCGTCGACGCCACCGCCGGAGTCTCCGTCGCCGGAGGCACCGGCCCCTGCGACTCCTGCGTCGGGCAAGCGGCGAGCTCCTGTTCGGTCATCTCCCGCTCGACCTCCTTCGTCGTCGTCGATTCGGACTCGACCCAGGCCGTGCCGTCCCATGCGTACGAATATGTCGTCACCTCGTAGGTGTCGGTGACGGTCGTCGTGTCACAGTTCGGAACGGATGCGACCAACAACTCGACCGGATCCTTCGACGGCTCCTCCGGAGGTTCACCGTCGTCCTCACATGCTTGGATCTCGTCGTCGGTGAGCGGTCGGATCTTCTCGACCGTCGTCGTTGTCGCGGACTCGACCCAGGCCGTGCCGTCCCAGGAGTACGAGTACGTCGTCACCGTGTAGGTGAGTGTGACGCTCTCGTTCTCACAGTTCAGCTCGGTTCCGACCAGGATCTCGACCGGATCCTTCGACGGCTCGTCCGGAATCTGCGTCCCGCACTTGCCGGGAAGGTGGTTCGGATCGACGTCGAGGTAGTCGTACAACACCCCGAACTTCGGGTTGTCCTTGGGGTCGGTTGTCGCATGGCCGTAGTGGTCGTTCTCGCCATGACCACCGCCCTGCGTTGTCGAGGCGACGTCCACGTAGATCAGGTTGTAGCCGTTCTTCAGCTCACCCAGACCACTCGTCGCGTGGCAGACCCAGACCTTGTGTTCACCGTCTGAGTCCGGTTTGGTCGCGCTCGCTGGCGCGACAGCGCCGATCGCGGAGATGCCCAACAGGGCAACGGCGATGGCGACGTACTTGGCGCGCATCACTCCTCCTTTCTCTCGCAGCGAGTTGAGAATCGCCACGATCCCGCTCTTCAGGAGGCCGCTCGCGACCGGCGGGGGGAGGCGGTCACGAGGACCTTTGCCAACTGTCAGGGTACGTGGCAGGGGGGTCGATCACTAGAGCAGCAAGTCACGAGCGAAGGGATGGCCCCCGCAGCGCACACCGCCATCGCGTGGACACGGCGAGTCAGAGCCGACCCTCGTCGAGCCGGGCAAGGACCTCGACGGCTCGCTCGCGCACCGCGGGAAGATCGGACAGCGTGCGCATCGCCGCGAGCTGACGGGCCATGCGGTGATTTCCGGCGAGCGTGCCAGCGTTGCGGGCGAGGAAGTCCCAGTACAGCGTCGTGTAGGGACAGGCGTTCGGGCCGGTGCGCTGTTTCGGGTCGAACCGGCACGAGCGACACGAGTCGCTCATCTTGTTGATGTACGCACCACCGGACGCGTAGGGCTTGGTGGCCATCATTCCCCCGTCGGCGAACAGCGCCATGCCGATCACGTTGGGGAGCATCACCCACTCGGCGCCGTCGACGAACGTCGCCCACATCCACTCGGTCATCGCCCACGGGTCGACCCCTGCGGTGAGGGCGAGGTTGCCGAGCACCATCAGCCGTTCGATGTGGTGGGCATAGCCGTGGTCGTGGAGATGCCCGACGACGCTGCGGACGCACGCCATCTCGGTGTCGGCGGCTCCGGTGAACGCCGGCGGTACGGGCCGGTGAGCGTCGAGTGCGTTGTGGTTGCGGTACTCGGGCATCCAGAGCCAGTAGACGCCCCAGATGTACTCGCGCCAGCCGATGACCTGGCGGACGAACCCCTCCACCGAGTTGATCGGCACGCCACCGACCCGGTAGGCCGCTTCGGCCGCCTCGACCACCTCGCTCGGATGGAGCAGGCCGAGGTTCATCGACGACGACAGCACCGAGTGGGCGAGCTTCCACTCGGCGGCGAGCATCGCGTCCTCGTGCGGGCCGAACGGGGCGAGACCCGTTGCGACGAACTCCTCCAGCCGCACGAGCGCCTGGGCTCGCGTGACCGGCCACGTGCCGTCGGGCTCGGCGCCGACCGAGTGGTCGGGGAGCCGTTCGATGATCTGACGATCGATGTCGTCGAGCTCGAAGCGGGTGACCGCGGGCCACGACCGGCCGTCCTTCGGTGGCGGCTCGCGGTTGTCGTGGTCGAAGTTCCACTGGCCGCCAACAGGTTCAGGACCGCCCGGTCCGACGTCCATGAGGATCCCGAGCCGCAGTCGCTGCCAGCGGTAGAAGTCCTCCATCTTGAGCTGGCGCCGGCCCTCGGCCCACTCGGCGAAGTCGGCGTAGTGACACAGAAAGCGGTCGCTGCGCACCAGCTCGACGCCGAGCCGTTCGAGGAGCGCGGTGCCGTCCCAGCTCAGCGGCTCGGCCGCAACGACGTGCTCCACGTCGAACTCGGCGACGTGG
>JBGSII010000437.1:0-14232 GCA_041742555.1 Ilumatobacteraceae bacterium | reverse complement strand
GCTGTCAGCCGAGGTGAGTGCAGGCACTGCCGATGCTGCGGACGCGCTGCGCAACATCGATCCGGATGCGCTGCGGCCGATCGCCGGAACGGTCGATTTGGACGCGGTTGCGGCTGCCGAGGACCGTCTCGACATCGTCGTCAACAACGCCGGGATCTTCCCGACCACAGGGCCGATGCTCGACACATCCGACGACTTCGTGTCCCGAATGCTCGACGTCAACGTCCGTGCCACGTTCAGCGTCGCGCGCGAGGCGGCGCGGCACATGCCGGTCGGCGGCTCGGTCGTGAATCTTGCATCGATCGCCGCGCTCGGCGGCGGGGCCAACATCTCGGCCTACGCCGCGTCGAAGGCCGCCGTCGTGTCACTCACCCGAGCGTTCGCTCGGGAACTCGGGCCTCGCGGGATCCGCGTGAACGCAGTCGCTCCCGGCGTGATCGACACGCCGGGCGTCCAGGATCAACTGGAGCCGCTGAAGGCGAGCGGCGTCGACATCGCGTCGCGCATCTCGGCCAATCCGCTCGGGATCGTCGGCCAGCCAGACCACGTCGCACGGACCGTGCTGTTCCTCGTGTCCGATCTCGCGGCATTCGTGACCGGGCACGTCCTGGTCGTCGACGGAGGTTCGACCGCATGAACGATGTTTCCAATCCCACGCCGACCGTCGATGAGCTGATCGCGATCGAGGCCTGCCGAGAGGCGTCACGGCGCTACTCGTACGGTGTCGATCGCCTCGACATCGAGACGATGAAGTCGGCCTACTGGCCCGATGGCACCGACGACCATGGCGTGTTCGTCGGCAATGCGTGGGACTTCTGTGATCGCGTCGTCGGGAGCCACGCCATCTGGGAGTGGACGATGCACACGACGTCCAACCACCGCGTCCAGATCGACCCCGACGGCGAACACGGGCGTGGTGAGGCGTTGGCCATCGCCTATCTGTCACATCGCGACGAGCGTCGGCTCTCCACCTTCTACGGTCGATACCTCGACACGTACGAGCGCCGCGACGGCGAGTGGCGAATCCTCCACCGGGTGTGCGTGCATCACGGATCGACCGTGCAGGACGTCCCCGACGCGATGATGATCGATGTCGCCAAGTTCCGTCAGGGCTCCTGCGACCGCCCCTCGACCAACCGACCGATCGGACCCTGATGCCCCGCTTCGCCAAGGAATGTGCCGCTGCCGATCCGACCGGGTTCGCGCTCGTGGACGGCGACCGAGAGTTGACATGGTCGCAGGTCGACGAGGCGCTCAACCGGTGCGCCAACCTGTTGCTCGACGCCGACCGGGCGGGCGCACTGGGCCCGGCGCACCGCATCGCGGTGTTCGCGGAGAACGCCGCCGAGACCGCGCTCGCACACCTGGGCGGGCTGCTGGCCGGAGCGTCGTCCGTGCCGGTCAACTTCCACCTGACGGCATCGGAGACCGCGTACATCCTCTCCGATTCCGACAGCCGAGTGCTGTTCGTCGGTCCGGAGACGGCCGAGCGCGGGGTCGAAGCGGCTCGTGACGCGGGGGTGCCGCTCGTGATCGGCTGGAACTGTGCAGGCATCGACGGCGTCGTCGACTGGGACGAGTGGCTCGCCGGCGGCTCGACGGACGATCCGCCCGATGAGGTCGTGCCTCGCCCGAACCTGCTGTACACGTCGGGAACCACCGGGCTGCCGAAGGGCACGGAACTTCCTCCGACGATGTTCGCCGGCGGAACGAACATGGTCGAACACCTCGAAGCGCTCGCCCAGGGCGGCTTCTCCGGGTTCGGCACCCACCTCGTGGTCGGCCCGATGTACCACACCGGACCGCTGTCAGGAATGCGATTGCTGTGCGCGGGCGTACCGTCGGTGATCCTGTCGAAGTTCGACCCCGAGGCGACGCTGGCCGCCATCGACACCTACAAGACCGAGTCGAGCGTCATGGTGCCGACCCACTTCGTGCGCCTGCTCGCGTTGCCGGACGACGTGAAGGCCAACTACGACGTCAGCTCGATGAGGATGCTGGCCCACACCGGCGCCAAGTGCCCCGTCGAGGTCAAAGCGGCGATGATCGAGTGGTTCGGCCCGGTCTTCCGTGACGCGTACGGCGCCACCGAGGTCGGAACCGTGTGCACGATCACCAGCGAGGAATGGTTGGAACACCAGGGCTCGGTTGGGCGCTCCGTGCCACCGTTCACCGCAGTCGTGCTCGACGACGAGATGAACGAGGTCGCGCCGGGGATCGAGGGGCGGTTGTTCTTCCGTGACGCAACCGGTCGGGGCATCGTCTATCCGAACGATCCGGAGAAGACCGCCGCATCCAATCCGGAGCCCGGCCTCTTCACGCTCGGCGAGATCGGGTACATGGATGCCGACGGCTACGTCTTCATCACCGACCGCTTCAGCGACATGGTGGTCTCCGGTGGTGTGAACATCTATCCCGCCGAGGCGGAGCAGTTGCTGATCGATCATCCCGGGGTGGCCGACGTCGGATGCGTCGGGGTCCCGCACGCGGACATGGGCGAGATGCTCGTCGCGCTGGTGATGCCCACCGATCCCGCCTCGCCGCCCGACCCCGCCGAGTTGTCCGACTGGCTGCGAGAGCGACTCAGCCACTACAAGTGCCCTCGCGAGTACCACCTCGTCTCGGACCTGCTCCGAAACACGATGGGCAAGATCAACAAGCGCCGGCTCCGCGATGCGTGGCTCGCCGGCGACCTCGAAGAACTCGTCACGACCTGAAAGGCCTGACATGACCGACATCCAGGAACGACCCTCCGTCGACCCCGACATCAGCGTCGACGACTTCACGGCGCAGGCAGCCGAGTGGTACGAGGCCAACGCGGTCCGCCGTGCGACACACGAGGCAGGACTCGTGTGGGGAGAGGGTGACTTCGACGTGTCGGTGTTCAGCGACATGTCCTTCGAGGACGAGCAGGCCCACATCCTGTCGATCGCGGCGTGGATCCAGAAGAAGGCGTCGCAGGGGTACCACGCCGTCGACTGGCCGGTCGAGTACGGCGGGCTCGGCCTCAGTCGCGCCCACGCTCGGGCGCTGGGGCGTATCGAACGCCAGTACCAGTCTCCCGGGAGCCACGAGTTGGTCAGCGTCACCGTCGGGTTGGTTGCAAGCACGATCCGCGTGCTCGGCAGCGATGCGCTCAAGGAGCGCTTCGTCGCCGACCTGCGGGCGGCGAACACGCTCGCGTGCCAGTTGTTCAGCGAGCCCGGCGCCGGCTCCGACTTGGCGGGGCTCGCCACGCGAGCCGTGCGCGACGGAGACGAATGGGTGATCAACGGTCAGAAGGTCTGGAGTTCCGGCGCCCAGTTCAGCCAGTGGGGTGAGCTCATCGCACGAACCGACCCCGATGTGGTCAAGCAACAGGGACTCACCGCGTTCATGCTCCCGCTCGACGCGCCGGGCGTCGAGGTGCGGCCGATCAAGCAGATGAGCGGCGGATCGTCGTTCTGCGAGGTGTTCTTCAGCGACGTGCGGATCTCCGACGATCTGCGTCTCGGCGAGGTCGGCGAGGGCTGGAAGGTCGCCACCACGACGTTGAGCTTCGAGCGCGACCACTCCGAGTCCGGCGGTGAAGGTTCGGCGTCGGGTGGATCGTGGAAGCAGCTGCTCGCAACGGCGCGGATGATGGGCGTGACCGACGATCCGGTGATGCGCGGCAAGCTGGCCAAGGTCTACATACACGGCCGTGTCGAGTCGTTCACCAACCGCCGGGCCGCGGATCTGGCCCGGTCGGGGACCCCGGGTCCCGAGGGGTCGCTGGGCAAGTTGTTGTGGACCGAAGGGATGACCGAGGTGGGCAACGTGATCGGTGACATCCTCGGTGCCAAGCTGCTCGCGGACACGGGGGAGTGGGGGACGTACGCATGGAACGAGCACCTGCTTGGCGCACCTGGGTATCGCATCGCCGGTGGCTCCGACGAGATCCAGCGCAACATCGTCGGTGAGCGTGTCCTCGGCCTCCCGCGTGAACCGCGCGCCGATTCCGGCCCGTGGAGCTCGATCCCTCGCTGATCAGCGACCTTGGTCGCCGGCGAGCGTGGGGCCGAGGCCCGACCACAGGAGCTGGCTCAGGTCGCGGACCACGGCGTCGAGATCGCGGTGGTCGTCCTGGAGCCACATCGTGGTGACCATCTGCAGCGCGCCGACGATCGCCCACGCCCACGTCGACGCCCCGTCGGGGTCGAGTCCCACGTTGGCGCGGGCGGCGCGGAACACCGCGACCATGGACGCGGCGGATCGATCGACGAGTCGCCGGAACTGGTCCGTCCCCGGCGGCGACGAGTTCACGAACAAGAAGAGGTTCCGATCGGCGTCGACGGCGGCGACGTAGCCGCGGATCGCTGCTTCGAACGACGCCACCGGGTCGGTGGTCGACTCGGCGGCAAGGTTCACCGATCGGTCGATCTGGTCGATCAACGACTCGGACAGGGCTGCGACGAGCGCTGCCCGATCGCCGATCGTCCGATACAGGATCGGCTTGGTGACCGAGGCGCCGGCCGCGATGTCATCCATCGTGGCGTCCGGCCCGTTGGTGCGGATCACCTCGGTGGCAGCAGCGAGCAACTGGGCACGATCGGCGACCACCTGGCCCCCGCGGGGCCGTCCCGGCCCGCGTCGTCGAGTGCTCGTGTCGACCATCGAGAAAAATGTACTCCAAGTAAATTGCGCCGGAGCCAACCTGTTACGTTCGTCACATGACCACGCTCGAGGACCCACCGGCGACGCTCCCGTGGCACCTCCGCGACAACTGGGCACCGGTGCTCGACGAGCGGACGGACGTCGACCTCCGCGTCGACGGCATCATCCCGCCCGAGTTGAGCGGGACCTACGTCCGCACCGGACCGAATCCCCACTCGGGCAAGTCCGACCACTGGTTCTTCGGCGACGGGATGGTCCACGGCGTCCGGATCGCGGGTGGCAGAGCGCAGTGGTATCGCAACCGCTTCGTCCAGACCCCCAACATCACCGCCGCCGACAGTGGCGACGTGATGTCCAACATGGGTGACCTCACGAGGGGGACGGCCAACACCCACGTGCTGGCCCACAACGGCAAGCTGCTCTGCCTCGAAGAGGGTCACTGGCCGTGGGCGATCGATGGCGAACTCAACACGGTCGGTTACGAGAACTTCGGCGGAGCGCTGACCACGTCGATGACGGCGCACCCCAAGATCTGCCCGGTCACCGGCGAACTCGTCGGGTTCAGTTACATGAGCCCCGAGCCGCCGTATCTGCACTACATCCGGATCAGTGCCGACGGTGTCGTTCAGCAGCTCGAGGGCATCGACATCCCCAACATGGTGATGATGCACGACTTCAATGTCACCCGGAACCACGTCGTGTTCATGGATCTGCCGGTGTGTTTCAACCTCGACGCGCTCGAAACCGGGGTGCCGTTCCAGTTCAACCGCGACGCCGGTGCTCGGCTCGGCGTGATGCCGCGCAACGGCACGAACGCCGACGTGCGTTGGTTCGAGATCGACCCGTGTTACGTGTTCCATCCCGTCAACGCCCACGAGTCGGGCAACACGATCGTGTTGCACGTGTCGCGCCAGCCCGAGGCGTTCGGTTCCAGCAACGACGACTACGCCGAGGTCGGTCGCCTGTGGCGCTGGACGATCGATCTCGATGCCGGCACGGTCACCGAACAGCAGATCGACGACCGCCCCGGCGACTTCGGGCGCGTCGACGACCGGTTGGTCGGTCTCGACGCTCGCTACGGCTACCTGATGGCCATGGCCGGTGAAGGCAACGCCGAGGAGCCCGTCTACGGATCGGCGCTGTGGAAGTACGACCTGCGCACCGGCGCCTGCTCGGAGCACCACCTCGGCGACGGAGTTCGCGGCGCTGAACCGGTGTTCGCGCCGGCGTCGAGCGCCGCCGGCGAGGACGAGGGCTGGGTGATCAGCCTCACCCACGACACCAACTCCGACGAGTCGCGACTGATCATCGTCGACGCGCAGAATTTCTCGGCACCACCCGTTGCGACCATCCATCTTCCACGCCGCGTGCCCTATGGTGCGCACGGCAGCTGGGTGCCCGACGGCACGCTGAGCTGAACACCAATCGAACACACCACTGGGGAACAACACATGAGGGGGAACACCATGAACCGCAAGCATCGTCACGTGCGTGCACTCGCCGGCCTGGCCGTCATCGGACTGGTCGCGGCGTCGTGCGGGAGCGACTCGGACTCGTCCGACGACTCCGCGGCACCAGCGGTCACCGAGGCAGAAGTCGAGGAGACGACGGCACCGGCGGACACCGAGCCGGCCGACACGACACCCGAGGACACCGAGCCGGCCGACACCGGCGGCGACGAGGAGGGGTTCATCTCGTTGCCGGCGCCGGATGGTGACGAGATCGTCATCGGCATGGTCAACACCGAGGGAAGCCCGGGACTCGACTTCCCGGAGATCTCCACCTCGACACAGGCGGCGGCCGACTTCCTCAACGAACACGGCGGCATCGGCGGACGCCCCATCAAGATGGAGTTCTGCAAGGCCAACGGATCGCCGGAGACCTCCCAGGCCTGCGCGCAGGAGCTCGCCGGCAAGGGCGTCGAGATCGTGCTGCTCGGACTCGACCTCTTCCCCGGCTACGACACCTTCACGGCCTCCGACATTCCAGTCACCGGCGTCCTGCCGATCCTGCCCGGCGACTACACCGCGAACGCACTCTTCCTCGGCGGCGGGAACACCACCACGACCGCGGCGATGGCCGGGTTCGCGCTCGAGAACTTCGACGCCAAGACCGCCGGCATCGTCAGCGCCGACAACGCCGGAGCCAACGGCACCGAGGCCGACCTCAAGAAGGCCCTCGATGCGGCCGGCATCACCTACGTGTCGATCAAGGGTGGCGACAACGAGACCGACGCCGGGTTCCAGGGCCTGATGGCCCAGGCCACCGCCGACGATCCCGACGTGCTGTTCTCGCTGTACGCCGACGCCGGTTGTGTCGGAACGATGCGCGGTCGCGTCTCGCTCGGCATCGAGACACCGGTGATCACCACCGCGATCTGCAGCAGCGCCGAGGTGATCGATCAGGTCGGCGACGACGCGACCGGCTGGTACTTCGTCGGTGCCCAGACCGAGCGCCAGGGCACGCCAGAGGCCGCCGATCTCGGCGCGATCCTGGAGTCACTCGGCTATACCAACTCCACGGAGCTCGGCTTGGGCGCACTCGGCGTCACCGGACTGCTGACACTCGCCACCGTCGCCAACTCGATGGCCGACGGCGGCGACGAGGTCACGGGTGCGTCGCTGTACGAGACGCTCGGGGCCTCCGACGGCATCGTCAACTGGCCCGATGGCAACCCGCTGGCCTGTGGCTCGGTCGCATCGATCCCGACCATCTGCTACTTCACCTTCCCGATCGCGACGTACCTGTCGGGTGAGGGAATCCAGACGGTCCCGGGCTTCGAGGCATTCGACACCACGCCGTACCTGCCCTGACGCCGTGCACACGGCGACTCGATGACTGACTACCTGTTCTTCATCCTCCTCGGAACCGGGGCCGGCGCGATCATCGCGGCGTTCGGCCTCGGTCTCGTGGTCACGTATCAGGGGTCCGGCCTGGTGAACTTCGCCTATGGGGCGATGGCCACCTGGTCGGGCTACGTGTATGCCGATCTGCGCCAGGGTTCCTATCCGTTCCCGGTTCCAGGTCTTCCGGATCGCTACCACTTCGGCGAGGACGTGGGGATCTGGTGGGCGTTCGGGCTGTCGCTGTTGACAGCGGCGCTCATGGGGCTGCTCGTCTACACGTTGGTCTTCCGGCCGCTGTACCGAGCCCCGGCGCTGGCCAAGGTCGTGGCCAGCATCGGGCTCGTCATCGTGTTCACGTCGTTGATCGAGCGACGGTTCGAGGACAACGCCGGGCTGCGGGTGGACGCGATCCTCCCGCGCGAGCCGGTCACGATCATGGACGGGGTGACCGTGCCACGCGACGGGCTGTGGTTGGTGTTCATCGTGTTGCTGATCGCGACTGCGGTGTGGGTGTCGTCGCGCTACACGCGGCTCGGCCTCGCCACGAAGGCGGCGGCAGGGAACGAGAAGGGCGCGATCCTGCTCGGCTATTCCCCGCAGCGGCTGGCACAGTCGAGCTTCGTGCTGGCGTCGCTCATCGGGGCGGTCGTCGTGATCCTCGCGTCGCCGATGATCCAGCTGTCGTCGGGGGTGTTCACGTTCGGGTATCTCATCCCGGCCCTCGGCGCAGCGCTCATCGGGGCCTTCACGAAGGTGTGGCCGACGGTGCTGACCGGGCTTGCGATCGGGCTCGTCCAGTCGAGCTTCACCAAGATGCAGACCGACTTCAGTTGGTTCCCGCAGTACGGTGCGCGTGAGGGGCTCCCGTTCCTCGTGATCATCGTGGCGATGGTGTTCCTGGGCGAGCGGCTCCCGGATCGGGGCTCGGTCGCTCAGTTCAAGATGCCGGCGATTCCTCCGGCGAAGGTCACCCCGTTGGCGGTGCTGTTCCCCGTGGTGGCAGCCGTCGTGGGCCTGCTCGTGCTGAGCCCGTTGTGGCGTGGTGCGATCATGACCACGACGATCGCCACGGTCCTCGCGCTGTCGCTGGTCCTCCTCGCGGGGTTCGGCGGTCAACCGTCGCTGGCCCAGATGGCCTTCGCCGGCGTTGCTGGCTTCTCGCTGTCGAAGTTGGCGATGCAATGGGACATCCCGTTCCCGATCGCGCCGATCCTGGCATCGCTCGTGGCGATGGTCTTCGGGGTCATCGTCGGCATCCCGGCGCTGCGCGTCCGCGGGACGAACCTCGCGATCATCACCCTCGCTGGCGCGGTGGCGATCAGCGAGTTCATCTTCAAGGACCCGAAGTTCGTCGGTGATGCGTCGACG
This sequence comes from Ilumatobacteraceae bacterium, assembly GCA_041742555.1. GTDB lineage: Bacteria > Actinomycetota > Acidimicrobiia > Acidimicrobiales > Ilumatobacteraceae > Sva-07. The sequence goes on along the minus strand of JBGSII010000437.1, from coordinate 5,383 downwards.
GGAGGGGCCAAGGTGCCCAATCCCAAGCTCGGCAACTGGGATCTCGGCTTGATTCTCGGTGAGAATTCCTCTCGGCCGATCTTCGGGATCTTCCTCGTCGCCGTTGCACTCGCCTTGGCCATCGCCGTGGCCAACATCCGAAAGAGCGCCTCGGGCCGCCGGATGCTCGCGACACGTTCGAACGAACGCGCCGCGAACGCCAGCGGGGTGAATGTCGCCAGGGTGAAGCTGGAGGTGTTCGCGGCCTCGGCCTTCATCGCCGGGGTTGGTGGGTGCCTCATCGCGTACCGATTCGGCAGCGTGTCGGATGCGTCGTTCGGAGCGGTGGCGTCGCTCACCGCCTTGGCCGTCGCGTATCTCGGAGGGATCACCTGCGTCAGCGGTGCGGTCACGGCCGGAATCACGGCTGCTGCCGGGGTGTCGTTCTACTTCCTCAGCACGGTCACCAGCACCTTCGGCCAATGGGAGGTGTTCATCGGCGGCCTGCTCTTGATCCTGACCGCGATCCTCAATCCCGAAGGCATCGCCGGCGGCATCCGCCAGCAGGTCGCCGAGGCCAAGCGCAAACGGGCCGAGGTGGCTGCTGCGCCGGTGTCGGTTGCCTCAGCCTCGGCGTGATCGGAGCCCGACGGGCGTGTCGCTGACGCTCGTCGGGCCGATCTCGAGCCAGTGGTACATGTGCTCCCAGAAGTGACGGATCTTGGTCTCGTTGTAGTTGCCGAACACGACCTCGTCCTGGCCGAGTGCCTTGAGCCCGCGCTGCACCTGGGGAAGGTTGATCGAGTCCTGCTGGAAGATCTTCGATGTCGGGCCGAGTTCGGGCGCCAGCGTCCAGTCGTCGTCGGGGCCGAGCTTGGTGACCTTGGCCGGCGCGGGTCGGTTGGCCTGGTCCGTCCACGGCACGAACATCATCACTTCGAAGATCGACTCGTCGGGATTGTTGCCGTGGGGGCGGAACCGGTAGAAGAGCGCGTTGAACGTGCCCCACGGTGACCAGTTCGGGAACACCGAGTAGTACATGGCGTCGAGCAACTCGGCGTCGCTGAACTGCTCGGGGTCGAGTTCGCCTGCGTACATCGAACGCAGTCCCTCGCGGCGCTGCGCAGCGATCCACGCGCGAACCTCGGCGGGATCGTCGATGCCCTCTGGAGGGACCGGAGTGCTCAGCGGTGCGTCGAGGACACCCTCGGGTGTCGGCCCGCCGATCCACTTGCAGAGATGAGGGTCGGCTTGGGTGATCGGACCGCTCAGATGTCGGCCATCGTCGTCGAAGAGGCTCTCGTGACCGTCGAGGTCGATCACCTTGACCTTGCCGAGTTCGACCCGTTCGTAGATGTGGCCGTTCATCGGATGGCGATACCGGGCGTACTGCTTGCCGTCGTCGAGCCGCTCGTAGTGCGGCATCCCGGCGAGGTGCGGGCTCTCGATGCCCTGCGGCGAGATCGCCCGCGAGAAGTTGGTGTAGGTGTCGTACCGGGTGTTGGCGTCGCCGAGGTAGTCCATCAGCGTCGGGTGTGTCGCCACGACGTGGTACGACTCCATGAACGCCTCTTGGCACGCCTTCCAGTTGACGCGCATGATCTTTTCGACGTGGGCGACCTTGACGCGACGTTCGAACGGGTACGCGGCGAAGTGCTCGTCGAGGCCGGCGAGATGCTCGGCGAGCGGGCCCGCGTCGCGGTCGGGATTGACGAAGACGAAGCCGTGCCACGTGTCGACGAGCGCCTCGGGAAGCGCGTAGTCGGCTGCGGTGACGCTCGGGAAGTCCCACTCGCACGGGATCTCCTTCAATGCGCCGTCGAGCTGCCACGACCAACCGTGGAAGGCACACCGCAGGTTCTTCGCGCCCTGACCGTGGTTCTCGCGCAGCCGGCGCCCGCGGTGCAGGCACGCGTTGCGGAACGCCTTGATGCCATCGGCGGTGCGCACGATCAGGAACGACATGTCGGCGATCTCGTAGACGTGGTAGTCGCCGACGTTCGGAATCTCTTCTTCGAGGCACGCCAGCTGCCAGACCCGGCTCCAGAGCTTCTCGACCTCGAGCGCGTGGAACTCGGGTGAGGTGTAGTACCACGCTGGCACCCGCGTGTTGCCCTCGCGCACGCCGACCCTGGACTCCTTGCGCAGCAGGTCGGTCACGGGGTGCGAGTCGGCGTCGAGCAGTTCGGACAGGCTGACGCCCGCAGAGCGGTTGGTGCCGGTGATCGTCTCGGTCATCGGATCATGATCGCGCGTCGACGGCTTCGACATACGGCCCGAGCAGCTGTTGCACCCGGAGGTGCTCGGGGATCCGCTCGGAGCCGATCACCCGGTCGATCTCCTCGTGGAGATGCCAGATCCGACGTTCCTGGTAGTTGATCGGGATGCCGCGCAGCGCTGGCGACTCCATCGACCGCTGCATCGGCGCCATGTTCCGCTCGTCCTCGGCCATGATCTGGTTGTAGACGCCGCGTCGGTACTGCCAGTGGTCGGGGAGTGCGTCGGGATCGAAGGCGTCGTCGCCCTCGGGTGGCAGCGCGTAGTAGATCCAGTCGAGTCGGGTCGTGTTCTTGTCGATCGGCCAGAACAGGTTGATCGGAAAGCCGATCCGGCCGAGCGGGATGATCGCGTTCGGGAACAGGCTGACCGCGGTGCTGGTGCAGTCGACCATCGGTGCCACGCCGTCGATGGTTGCGAACGGGGCCTGATCGATGTGGTGCCAGTCGTCCCACGACTGCAGACCCATCCGTGCACAGTGCTGCGTCGAGAACGGGGTGATCATCCGGCTGTGGCCGTGCGGGTAGAGCCCCATGGCGGCGCCGCGGTTGTCGAGGACGCTGACGCCGTCGTGGGAGTGGATGTGGCGGAAGTGGTAGACCTCCAAGAACGCCTCGGCGGTGACCTTCCAGTTGCACGGCACGATGCGTGACTCGCGGTAGACCTCCCGGAGCCGTTCGCCCTGGAACGGTTCGAGCATCTCCCACGCGGGTCCGAGCCAGTCGCGCAGGGGAGCGGCGTCAGGGTTCCGGTTGACGAACACGAAGCCCGCGGCCGTGTCGCAGCTGGCCCGCGGCAGACACCGCTGCGACCAGTCGAGATCGACGAAGTCGCGTTCGTCGGGGACCGAGACCAGCGTGCCCTCGTCGATCTCGTAGGTCCACGAGTGGTACTGGCAGCGCAGGCGACGAGACGACCCTCGGTCATCGCGAACGACCGGGGCGCCGCGGTGTTGGCAGGTGTTGTAGAAGCAGCGGATCTCGCTGTCGGTGCCGCGGACGATCAGCAGCGGCACGCCGAGGTCGTCGAACGTCATGTAGTCGCCGGGGTTCGCGACATCCTCGGCCCGTCCCGCGATCACCCACGTGTTCGGCCACAGGAACGCCTGCTCGAGATCGTGGAACTCGTCGCTCGTGTGACGCTCGGTGGGGATGTCGTGGAACGCCGGGAACCCGTCCGGCGGCGCCGTACGGGCGAACTCGAAGCGCATGTCCGCCTGGATGCGGTCGACCAGGGCCGGATCCATGTTCAGACCTCCATGCTCAGATCTTGGTGCGGGTCGTGCCCGCGGGCGAGTTGGCGAACATCGCTTCGGAGTCGAACCCGATTCGGGCATCGGGATCGATGCGGATCACGACGCGGCCAGGCGAGTCGAGGTGGTGGACGAAGGCGGCCTGTGCGGCTTCGTCGTTGGGCCGGACCTTGCGGGCGAGCAGCGGGTAGAACCAGTCGAGCGTCGAGCGATCGTCGAGCACCGTCGCGTTGCCCTTGTAGGTGACGGCCTGGCTGATGCCGATGTCGGTCCCACGGCTGCTGACTGCGACAGCGACGCGGGGCCGCGCCTCGACGGCGGGAACGCGCTTGCGTCGCCGGGTGCAGGTGAGCCAGAACGCGCCGTCGTGGTACACGAAGTTCATGATCACGCCGACCGGGTCACCGGTCCTGGTGGTCCACATGAACGTGCACTCGGTCTGCGTGTCGAGCAGGACGGCTTCCCGATCGCCCGACAGGGTGAACACCGAGACGTCCTCGTAGCTGTCGGTGTACCCGGTGTCGTCGTCGGTCTGCTCGCTCATCGGTCTCCTCGTGGGTCGCATCGTGACCGATTCAGTCTCGCCGCTGGTACACCGCGACGACGAAGGGGAGCGCCGACTGGCGGCTTGGCCCGTGGAGACGGTGCCCAGTAGGGTGCGCCCGACCGTCAACTCGACAGCCAGTCCTGGGGGGACAGAACATGCTCGGAGATCGTTGGATCTATGACCGCGTTCCGACCGAACGCTTTCCGAACTACACGAGGGGCAACGCTGGCGAGGTGCTTGCCGACCCGGTGAGTCCGATCGGGTGGACGTTCTGCTGCGAACCCGGCATGGTTCGTGGCTGCGTCGACGGGTTCGAGCAGATGGGGGTGTTCGACGCCCACGAGTACGACGAGACCTGGCCCGAGACGTTCGGACTCTTCGGTGGGTACTTCTACAACTCGCTCACGCAGTCGCGCCTCTTCGGTATCCGCTCCGGAGCCGGCTGGGAGGCGATCGACAACACTTTCTTCGACACCGAGAGCCAGGCGATCCCTGCCTACGTCGCGGCGGACTGGCACGAGTCGCCCCGGCACACCGAGAAGCTGCAGGCGACGGTCGCCTGGTGCCTGAGCACTCCGAACGTGCCCGAGATCGACCGCCAGAAGCCCGAGGTCAAGGCCCTGCGCGACAGCCGGCCCGACCTGTCGACGCTCACCGACGTCCAGCTCCTCGCCCGCGCCCGCACGATGCAGCGCTACCTGCGAGCGACGTTCTCCCAGGTCGTGTGGGCGGCGCTCGGAAGCTCGGTCGGCAATGGCATCCTGCCGACGCTCGTCACCGACGACCCGACCGCGATAGCGAAGCTGATCACCGGGATCGGCGACGTCGACTCCGCCGACATACCCGGTCGCATCTTCACGCTCTCGCGGCTGGTGAACGCGAGCGAGGAGCTGCAAGCGGCGTTCGCTCAGGGCCACGAGGGGGTGTTCGAGCGTCTTGCGGCATCGTCATCGGCCGAGGCAGTGCAGTTCACTGCTGCGGTCGAGGACTTCATGTACGTGCACGGCAGCCGCGGCCCCAACGAGTACGACCCGTACTCGTGGAGCTACGAGTCGCGCCCGCTCCTGCTCGCCCAGGCGATCGACCGGGTTCGTACGGCGGGTGACGACCACGATCCCGCGGCCACCCTGGCTGCCGGTGCGGCCGAACGCCAACGGCTCATCGACCACTACAGCGAGGCCTTCGCGGCCGACCCGGAGACCCAGGGAATGTTCCTGGCAGCCGTCAACTCGCTCGCTGTGTTCATGGCAGCGCGTGAGCGCTGCAAGAGCAACCACATCCGCGTCGTCGGCGAGGTCCGCGAGTGTTTCCTCGAACTCGGGCGTCGC
>JBGSII010000436.1:0-3364 GCA_041742555.1 Ilumatobacteraceae bacterium | reverse complement strand
GAAACCGTCACCGTCCCGCTGCTCGATTCATAGTCGCCAGGCTCTGTCGCCGAGCCGTCCTGCGTCGACCACGGCACCACCACATCACCGGCAACGGCCTCGCTCAACGACACCGTCACCTCAACCGTGCCATCGGCCTCATCCACCTCGACATCCGCAACCGACACCACCGGCAACGGCGCGACGTCGTCGTCGACGATCGTGATCACCGCGGTCGAACCGACGATGTTGACACCGCTCGCGCTGGTGCTGATCGCGATCACGATGGTCTCATCGTCTTCGACGATGGTGTCGCCGAGCACCGTCACCGGAATGACAGCGGACGTCGCCGAGGCCGGAATCGTCGCCGTGAACGACGGCCCCGAGAAGTCGGCGCCGCCGGACGCCGTGCCACCGGTGACCAACCGCACGGCCAACGTGATCGGTGATGAACTCGGATTGTCGATCGAGATCGGCACGTTGACCGTCTGCGATCCGACGTCGCCCTCGGTCACCGAAGCAGACTCGGCCAACCGCACGAGCGTGTTCGGCGGCGCGAGGGCGTCGTCGTCGACGATCGTCAACTGGGTTGCCGACGCTCCGATCGTTGCGTTGCCGCTGATCGAGGTGATGGTCACGAGCACCGCCTCGGGTGCCTCAGCGCTGGTGTCACCGAGCACGGCCACGGGGATTGCGGCGCTGACCGCACCGGACGCGATCGCCACCGAGCCGCTCGAGGCGGTGAAGTCGGTCCCGGCGGTGGCTGTCCCGGCGGTGACGCTGTAGTTGACCGTGATCGGTCCCGGGGCCGGGCGATCGAGGACGACGTCGATGGTCGCTTCGGTCGAGCCCGAATCTCCTTCGACCACCGATGCGGCCACGACCGAGACCAGCGCCGGGTCGGGCACTGGGGCCACGAACGGCTGCAGGCCACGGCCCTTGCCGGTGGCGGTCGCCACGTTGCCGTTGGCGTCGACGACCTGCACCAGGTAGTCGAGCACGGTGGCGCCGGGGACGAGGGTGCTCGCTTCCCAGGTCTGGCCGTTGAGCGCCAGATCAATCGCAGTCCAGTCGGCGACGTCGGTGCGGTAGAGCACCAGCACTCGCTGGACCCCCGCGGTGTCGGATGCGACGACCGAGAACGATGCCGCCCCGGCATCGAGCGTGGCCACCGCAGAATCGATCGACGGGCGCTCCCAGTCGCTCGAGTTGGAATAGGTCACTCGGGTATCGACCCGGTCGTACAACACCTGGGTGCCGTCGCCGTCTGGATCGACGGTGCCGTTGTCGAGGAACTGTCCCGGAACGATGATGAGCTTCTGGCGTTGCTTGAGCGCGTTCTCGCCGACGAGACCGAGTTGGTCGCTGTAGGTCGTGATCGACGCAGGAACGCTCGGATACGCGATGTCACCCGCGGCGATCTCGGCTTCTCTGGTGCTGTCGTCGAGGACGGGTCGCGTCACCACCGGGTTGGCATTGGCGATGCTCTGTCCGGTCTCGAGCCCGGTCACGAGGACACCCTTCGCGTACAACAGCTCGCCGCCGACGTCCTGGGCGGTCACGTCGACCTCGTAGCGGGGTTGCACCGGACGGTTGGCCGTCACCTGCGGAGCGAACCCCGGAACCACGTGGTACGTGCCGTTGGCAACGTTGACCGCCGCCGGGGCGAACGGCTCGGAGCGGTCGACCGCGGAGTAGTTCGCAGCACCCACGGGTGTCGGGTCCAGCGGTGCCGGAGCGGTTCGTTCAGTTCCGGCCTGTCCGACACGGAGCATCGGCAGCCCGTAGAACGTCGCCGCCTCGAGCGACTTCTCGTCATACGGTCCGTACAGACCTTGGCTCGAGAAGTACTGCTGCTTGGCGGCGACGAAAGCTTCGCCGACCGTGACGTAGCGTCGGTTCGACTCCGTGTCGGCGGCATCCGGGTCGATCAAGATGTATCCGCCGTCGAGCCCGGACGCGAACGAGGTCATGAGGGCTTCGTTGAGCCCGACAGTGCCCTGCGCGCCGTAGCCGTAGCTGGTCATCGCCACGTAGATCGCTCCGGTTCCGAGCACGGACTGCGCGAAGTCGGTCGACCCCGGGAGTCCGTCGGCGACGTTCAGGCCGGAGTGGCAGCCCATGGTGAAGACGACACGCGCGTTCGGTGGGGCGTTTGTGGGCCGCAGGCTGCCGGCCAGCTGGGCTGGCGAGATCGATTCACCGCCGAATCGGAAGCCGGCGTCGGTGAGCGCCGAGTCGTGCGCGAAGTGCCCGAAGAGCCCCACTGCACGTCCGGATGCGGCACCGGTGAGCATCTGGGCTCCGGTCACCGCACCGTCGGGCGGCGAGATGTTGGCGGTGCTCGACGGTGCAGCGCCACCGGCCTCCGTGAGTGCGGCATCGAGTGCTGCCCTCGTCGCCTGGGCGCCATCGGCCATGAAGTCGTAGCCGGTCATGTAGGTGGAATCGGCGGGGATGACGCCGCTGTCGTCGGTGTTGCCGTTGCCGTCGGGATCGAGGTAGGCCTCGATGGTCGCGACGATCTCGTTGCGGGTCTCGACGAGGCGACCGACGGCGAGGTCCGGAACATAGAGGCGGCGGTTGAACCAGGCGATCGGGTCGACGTCCCCGTACGGGTCGTCGGTGAGGAAGTGCCGGGTGCTGAGCGCTTCGGTGAGTGGCGTCGCGGCGCCACCGTTCGCCGAGAGCAGTTCGTCGGCGTACTCCGCTTCGTTGCCGGTGCGGGTGATGTCGTCGATCCGGGCCATCGGGATGATGTCGTCACCGCCGACGATGACGAGATGTCGCAACGAGGGCCGCGCGGTGCGGATGTCGGCGATGACGTCACCGATCTGGCGGACCACGTCATTGTTCGCTCCCGGGTCGCACCAGTTCGCGTCGAGCGCCGAGTAGTCGACGACCTGGTCGAGATGGACGACGGCGCCGGCCACGCCAGGTGCCGACGACAGCTGGGAGAGCCAGTTGTCGACGACGTCGGCTGCCGCTCCAGCTCCCATCGCGTCGCCGAGGCGGCGCTGATGGACGAGGACGGCGGTCTCAAGGTCGGCCGGGAGCGCGCCGATGTCGAAGAGGGGGCCGTTCACGCCACCGCTGCGCGTGTACGCACAGGTGGCTGCGGCGTCGCTGTCGTCGACTCGGACTCGCAGGACGTACGGCCCCTGCGAGGTCGCTCCCTGATAGGGGGCCACCTGGATCAGGTTGGCGTTGTCAGCCGACACCCCTTCGACGTCGACGTCGGCGTTGGCGGAGGCTGCGAGCAGGGGCGAACCCTCGACCAGCGGCAGATCGCGTTCGAGTTGCGGTTCGGCGATCGCCGTACCACCGACGCTGGCACTGCCCTCGTCGGTGAGGGGTGCGACCCCGGGAGCAGCTCCCCGGGTCG
>JBGSII010000435.1:0-5075 GCA_041742555.1 Ilumatobacteraceae bacterium | reverse complement strand
GAAGCCGCTGGCGCCCACACCCGACAGCGAGGGCCGGTTCTACCGGCTCGCCCGTCTGGTGCAGCGCCACGCGGTGGCGGTAGCGGCACTCGTGGTCGTCGTGCTGATCGGGCTGGGCCTGCCGTTCCTCAACGCGACGTTCGAGAACGGCGACGCACGGACCCTGCCTCGCTCCTCGGAGGTCCGCGAGACGGCGCTGTTGCTCGCCGACCGGTTCCCGGCTCGTGGAACCGATCCGGTCGTGGTGGTCGTCTCCGCTGATTCCGACGACCCCGCCGTCATCGCTTGGCTCGACGAAACGACGGCCCGCCCCGAGGTCGTTGGCTCGTCGGTGCGCCCGGGCACGCCGCCTGGCCTCACCGTCGTCGATCTCATCCCGGCCGGGACCTCACAGGGCGAGGAGGCGCAGCAGCTCGTCCGCGACCTACGCGCTGCCGAGGCGCCCTTCGAGCTCAGTGTCGGTGGTCAGGCCGCCGAACTGATCGACGTCAAGGACATCCTCAGCAGCCGCCTGCCGTGGGCAGCGCTCGTCATCGTGTTGGCGACGCTCGTACTGCTGTTCCTGATGACCGGCTCCGTCGTGGTTCCCGTGAAGGCCGTCCTGATGAACATCCTCAGCCTCGCCGCAAGCTTCGGCGCCCTGGTGTGGATCTTCCAGGATGGCAACCTGTCGGGGCTGCTGGCCTTCGACTCGGTCGGGGCGCTCGACCTCTGGATGCCCGTCCTGATCCTGATCTTCGCGTTCGGGCTCTCGATGGACTACGAGGTGTTCCTCCTCTCGCGGATCAAGGAGGTGCACGACGAGACCGGCGACAACGACCTCGCCGTCGCCGTCGGGCTGCAGCGCAGCGGCAAGATCATCACCTCGGCCGCGATCCTCATCGTGATCGTGTTCATCGGTTTCGCCGCCGGTGAGGTGCTGGCGATCAAGCAGCTCGGTGTCGGCCTGGCGATCGCCGTCATCGTCGACGCCACGCTCGTGCGGGGGCTCCTGGTCCCGGCGACGATGAAGCTGCTCGGCGAGTGGAACTGGTGGGCCCCCGGGCCGCTGCGCCGATTCCACCAGCGCTACGGCCTGCACGAGCCGCCGTCGACCTCGGTCGGCAGTGAGACGGCAGAGCGGGAGTCCGAACTCCTGGGGGCGCCGTGAACCCGGCGCTCGCCCCAGCGATGACCGAACTCGACGAGCTCGTCGTCACGGTCGTCGTCGACAACGAGACCGACAACCTGTCCAGCATCGACGCCGGCATCCCGAGGCTTCCCGAAGTGGTGTCGCTGCTCGGGCGGCTCGCGCCGACGAGGCAACACCGCGGGCACGACTGCACGCCGGTGTTCCATGAACTGTGTGTCGCCTGCCATGGACTGTCGGTCTTGCTCATCGGCCGGCGGGGAGACGAACGACGTTCGATCCTCTTCGATGTCGGACCGTACGGGGACGTGTGGGTGGACAACGCCCGCCGCCTCGGCATCGATCTCGCGACGATCGACACGATCGTGTTGTCCCACTGGCACTGGGACCACAGCGGTGCGCTGCCGGTGGTCACCGCCGAGGTCTCCGCCGCGAGACGAGCGGCGGGCATGGCCGAAGCCGTCGTCGTCGACCTCCATCCCGCGCGCCCGCACCAGCGCGGCGTGAGGATGCCGTGGGGCGACGTCGTGATGCTCCCCGAAGAGCCGACGTTCGACCAGATCCGGGATGCGGGTGGCGTCGTCGAGCAGCACGCCGACGCGCACCTCATCGCCGACGGCTACTTCCACGTCAGTGGCGACATCGCCAGAGTGACGCCGTACGAGACAGGTCTCGATGGTCACGTCACGTTCGCGACGCCCGACAGCGATGGCGATGATGATCCCGAGATCCGCGACGAGCGGTACGTGGCCGCGCACGTCAGAGGCCGGGGTGTTTCGGTGTTCTCGGCGTGTTCGCACGCCGGCATCGTGAACGCCTGTCTCGACGCGCGCTCGACGGTGCCGGGCGAACCGGTCGACCTGGTGCTCGGTGGGTTCCACCTCGCTGGTGGAAACGTCGAGGACCGCATCGCCGCCACCGTTGCGGATCTCGTCGACCGGATCGATCCGCGCATCGTCGCTCCGGGTCACTGCACCGGGTGGCGGGCGCAGGCGGCGCTTGCGGCAGCGTTCTCGCCCGGACGTCTGGCACCTTCCACGGTCGGAGCGTCGTACCACCTGCACGCAGTCGAATCGTGAGGACTCGGTCGTGCCCCGTTGGGGTCGCGGACGCTCGCGATCAGCCAGCGAGGATCGACCGGTAGACCGCTTCGTACTCGGCGATCATGCGCGACACGTCGAACTCTTCGACCGCGGTCGCTCGGATGGCGCCGCGGTCGAGGCCGGACACGCTGTCGGCCGCGACCACGGCGTGGTCGATGTCGCTCACCAGGAAGCCGGTGCGTCCGTGGTCGATGATCTCCGGCATCGAGCCACGTGCCGACGCGATGACGGGTGTCCCACACGCGAGTGCCTCGACCACGCTGTACCCGAACGGTTCGTCGAAGTCGATCAGGTGGAGCAAGGCGTGCGCCTCGCTCAGGGTCCTGCACCGCTGTGACGCATCGACCGAGCCGAGGTAGCGGATCTGGTCACCGTCGAGGTGAGGTTCGACCTGGTCGCGGAAGTAGTCGTGGTCCTGGATGATGCCGGCGATGTCGAGGCGGCGCCCGCTCCTGCGGGCGACCTCGATGGCGTGCGCCGTGCCCTTGTCGGGATGGATCCGACCGAAATAGAGGAGGTGGTCTCCGATCACCTCCGCACACGAGAACGCCGCGGTGTCGATGCCGTGGTGGACCGTGGCGGCATAGTGCAACCGCGGATGGCGGTCGCTGTCGCTGATGGCGACGTAGGCGGTGGTGGCGTCGTAGCGTTCGTAGACCGGCACGATGCTCGGCGACGAGAACCCGTGGATCGTCGTCACGACCGGTGTACCGACGAGGCTCGAGTAGGTCAGCGGGAGGAAGTCGAAGCCGTTGTGGATGATGTCGAACTCGTCGGCGCGCTCGAACACCGACGCGATGTGGACGCACTCGGCCACCTTGGGGTCGATCGAGGCGTCGTCGGACCAGCCGGTGGGACTCGATGCGGAGAGTGTCGCCGCCGTGATCGAGTCGGCTGTGGCGAACAAGGTCACGTCGTGGCCGGCGGCCACGAGCCCCTCGGTGAGGAGCGAGGCAAACTGCTCCCAGGGCCCGTAGTGCCGTGGAGGGGTCCGCCACGCAAGCGGCGCGAGCACCGCGATGCGGAGCCCTCCGGTGGGATCGCGGGCATCGTCGGTTTGGGAGGTGATCGGATCAGGGTAGGCCCCCTCACCCCCCAACCCTTCCGGTACGATGATCTCATCCTTCTGGGATGAGTGCGCCTCGCTTGGGCTGGACGACCGTTGAGGTCTGTCGCCTATCGCAGGCGGTCGCCTCGACCGCACCGACGCGAGGAGCGCGAACCATGTCCACCACGATCATTTCGACCCCACTGGTCTCCGAGGACCGGCCGAACGTCGCCTCGTTCGGCATGCTGTCCACGTTTCCGCCGACTCCGTGCGGCATCGCCACGTTCGCCGCAGCCCTGAGCGCTGGCCTCGTCGCGAACGGCGCGACCGTCGACGTGGTCCGGTGTGGTGATGCGCCGGCCCTCGAGGATCCGCTGGTCGTCGCGGCTCTCGGCGCAGGGTCGACAGCGAGGCGTGCGTTGTGTGTCGACGCGCTCAACGCCACCGACGTTGCGATCGTCCAGCACGAGTACGGCATCTATGACGGACCCGACGGCAACGACGTGCTCGGGCTGATGGAGGAACTCGTCGTGCCGACGATGCTCATCGCACACACCGTCGTGAGTTCGCCGTCGCCGGGTCAACGTTCGGTGCTCGAACGAGCGTGCGAGCTCGCGGACACGGTCGTCGTGATGACCGTCACCGCACGGGAACGACTGCTCGCCGGGTTCAGCGTCGACGCGGACAAGGTGGTCGTGATCCCACACGGTGCGGCGACGCCGCCGGCGTCCACATCGAACGACATGGTCGACTCCTCGACAGTGACGCAGGAGTCGAACGGCGACCGGATCCGCTCGCCGCGGCTGTTGACCTGGGGACTGCTCGGTCCCGGCAAGGGGATCGAGTGGGCGATCGACGCCTTCGCCGAGCTCGGTGACCTCGATCCAGCGCCGACCTATGTGGTCGCCGGTGCCACGCACCCGAAGGTCCGTGAGCGCAGCGGTGAGGCCTACCGCGAGATGCTCATCGACCGTGCCGCGCGAAGCGGGTCCGGCTCGCGGATCTCGTTCGACGATTCGTATCGGGACCTCGAGGCCTTGACCACGCTGATCCGATCGGCCGACTTGGTGGTGCTGCCCTACGACTCGGTGGACCAGGTCACCTCCGGGGTGCTCGTGGACGCCGTGGCGGCCGGGTGTCCCGTCGTGTCGACCGCGTTCCCGCACGCGATCGAGTTGCTCGCGAGCGGAGCTGGAATCGTCGTCCCACAACGTGACCCTGCTGCGCTGGCCGCAGCGATCCGTTCGGTCCTGGCCGAGCCTGATCGGGCGGCCGCGATGGTGGCCGAGGCGCGGCGTCTGGCGCCGGATCTCTCGTGGGCCGCGGTTGCTGCCCGATATGGCGCTCTGGGAATGGGCCTGCTGTGTGACGGCCCGGTGCGCGCATGACGCGGTTCGTCGCTGGGTCGCCGCTGATGCCGAGACCACGACGGGCGGTCCTGCCGGCGTGGCGTCATGTGCTGTCGATGAGCGACTCGATCGGGATGTTCGAACATGCCGACCACGCCGATCCGCGACGAGAGGAGGGGTACTGCACCGACGATGTCGCGAGGTTGTTGATCGCCATCGTCCGTGAGCCCGATCCCGGGCGTGATCTGAGCGATCTCGCCGCGGTGTGCTTCCGATTCCTCGTCGACGCTCAGGGCGTCACGGGTCGCGCGCGTAATCGGCGGAGCGTGGACGGGCGCTGGCATGGCCGGCGCGGCGTCGAGGACTGCTGGGGACGCAGCGTCTGGGCGTTCGGTACCACCGCTCATCTCGCTGCTGACCGGGGTCTGCGCGACAGCGCCGCGGCC
>JBGSII010000434.1:0-1505 GCA_041742555.1 Ilumatobacteraceae bacterium | reverse complement strand
CCTCACGACCCTTCAAGGACAGACGAGTGCACAAACATCACTGGGAGCTATCCCGGGAGTACCCGAGCGCAGTGTGAGACGCCATGACCGTGCGCGTCACCACGCTCAAGGGATGCGACGCCGGCGCCTACTACGTCGAGCAGCTCCCGAACTACTACCTGCAGTCTGGCGAGCCTCGCGGCACGTGGCTCGGCGACGGCGCACCGATGCTCGGCCTGGCGGGCGAGGTTGCCGACGACGCCTTCCTCGCGCTCATCGCCGGGATGGACCCGCAGCACCCCGACCGACATCTCGGACGCCGATACAACGACGACTCGGTCCGTGGCTTCGACGTCACCGCCTCCGCACCCAAGTCGGTGTCGGTCCTGTTCGCGCTCAGCGACGACGACATCCGACGCGAGGTACTCGACGCCCACGACGCCGCGGTCACCGCGCTCGCCGGATGGATCGAACGCCACGCCCACACCCGCTACCGGATCGGCGGCGAGGTCGCCGTGCTCGACGCCGAGGGAATCGTCGCTGCGATGTTCCGGCAACACACCAGCCGAGCGCTCGATCCGCAGCTCCACACCCACCTCGTGATCGCCAACCGAGTGAAGTCACCCGACGGCCGCTGGCTCGCCCTTGACGCCCGCCTCATCAAGGGCGACCAACGCACCCTGTCGGCGCTCTACCACGCTGGTCTGCGATCCGAACTGACGCAACGTCTCGGTGTGGCCTGGCACACGCCGGAGAACGGCATTGCCGAGATCCGCGACGTACCTGAGGCGCTCCTGGCTGAGTTCTCGATCCGAACCGCCCAGATGCGTCGACGCGTCGAGGAGAAGCTCGACCGCTTCGTCGACACGATGGGCCGCGAACCGACACCACAGGAGCGATGGCTGATCGATCGGGAAGCAGCCGTCGACAGCCGCCCCCGCAAGGCGAAGTCGGTCGACGCCGCGAGCCTTCACGACGGCTGGCGCGAGCAAGCCAGCGCGCTCGGTATGGAACCGAGTCGGGTGATCGAGGACGCGGTCGAGCAGGTCGTCTATCGGGGAACGATCGACCACGGCCTCGACGATGCGATCACGGACTGGTCCATCCAGTCGATCAGCGAGCAGCAGTCGTCGTGGCGACCGACCGAGCTTGTCCGTGAGGTCGCCTCGTGGTGCCCGACCGAGACCGCCGAAGACGCCGACACAGTCGTTCGGTGGGCCGACGAACTCGCCGGACGTGTCGCGGCTGAGCGTTGCGTCGACATCTCCAAGCCGATCCCGCCCGGCGCACTCCTGCGACGCGATGGCCGACCCGTTACCGAGTCGGTCATCGACCGTGCACTGACCACCCAAGCGATCCTCGACCAGGAACGGTCGCTCATCGAGTGGGCCGACCGCCGCTTCGAACACGACGGCCCCGACGATCCCGCCGCCGTCGACCGCAGCGTCGTCGACATGACCCTGCCCCAAGCCGACGCCGCAAGCGCCGTCGCCGGACACGCCGATCTCGTCCTCGTCGTCGGTCCC
>JBGSII010000433.1:0-2916 GCA_041742555.1 Ilumatobacteraceae bacterium | reverse complement strand
GACTGCGAGCGCCGCGATCGCCACCGCGAAGACGGCGAGCGCACCGACGGCCGCCCGACGGAGCCGAACGGTGCGGCGGTGAGCTCGGATGTCGTCGCTCTCCAGCTCGTCTTTCGGGATGCCGTGGATGGGCGCAGCGAGGTCGGCGACTGCGGCGCGGAACTCGGCTCGACGAAGGTCGAGATGCTCGTCGTTGCGTGCCCACGTCAGGTCGAGGTACCGCGGTTCGCTCGCGAACGCCGCGCGGAGCGCATCGGGGACTGCGGTGGACTCGGCGGAGAATCCTCGGGTTGCGGCGTCCCACTCCCATGTTCCGCTCGTCAGCACCGGCAGCATCCGCTCGTGGGCGTCCGGAGCCGACGAGAGCCAGTGTTCGATCTCGAGATTCACCCACTCGGATTTCGCCGCTTCCGGCGATGCGAGCAGGATGAAGTACCGGGTGGTGTCGAGGGCCTGGACGATCGAGTCCCACAGGTCGGGGGTCACCCCCAGACCCGACTTGTCACGAAAGACTCGGAGCGCGCGTCGCTTCGACCACGGTTTGGCGAGTTTCTCCAGCCCCAGCTGCAGTCGTGGAGCGAGGCGATCATCAGCGGCGGTGCTGTAGGAGATGAACGCGTCGTACTGCATCGTGTGCGAGCCGCTACTGCTGCGCCGTCGGCCCGCGGAGTTCGGCCTCGTCGATCCGGTCCGTGACCATCCGTGCACGCTAGACGCAACGGCATCTGCCGCTGAACTGTCACACTGTGCCGGGTCAAACGTGACACTCCGGATCGGGCAGTGTGTGGGTATGGATGCGATCGACCTGTACGACGGCCCCGTTCCGGGCAGTGAGGACTGGACCCACCGCGAGCAGCGCTACTTCAGCGATCTGTTCGGCACCGAGGTGGTCACCAACGTCGTCGCACCGACGCTGACCCCGGTGCTGCCCGACGTCGGCAACGGCGCCGCTGTGATCGTCGCACCTGGTGGCGGCTACCACGCGTTGTCGATCCAGAGCGAGGGGTTCCAGGTCGCCGAACGGCTCGCCGGTCACGGCATCGCCGCGTTCGTGCTCGAGTACCGAACCGTCCCCTGTGAGGGTGAGGCCGTCGCCGAGATGATGACCAAACTCGCCACCGATGCGGGGGCGATGCTGGCCGACATGAACCGCATCGGAGCCCTCGCGGCCGCCGACGGCGAACAGGCGGTCCGAAGCGTCCGGACGGGCGCCGACGACCTCGGGGTCGATCCCGGTCGGGTCGGTTTCATGGGCTTCTCCGCCGGAGGCAACGTCACCGTGCGCGTCGCCCACACCGACGACCCCGCCGCGCGGCCGGACTTCCTCGCCCCGATCTACGCGGCGTTGCGTGGCATCGACCTGGGCGACGCGCCCGACGGGAGTGGCCCCATGTTTCTCGCTGCCGCAACCGACGACGACCTCGGCCTGGCGGCCGACTCGATCACGCTGTACGAGACCTGGCGCCGAGCTGGGCTCCGCGTCGAGCTGCACATGTACGCCCGGGGCGGACATGGCTTCGGCATGCGCACCCAGCATCTGCCGTCGGACTCGTGGATCGACCGGTTCCTCGACTGGTTCGATGCCACCGGGCTCGGCACGAGGTGATGCCGATGCGCGTGTTCCTCACGCACAACTCCGAAGATCTCGACGCCTACTACACGCGAGCCCTCGACGAACTCCGCACTGTCGCCCACGTGACCGTCAACCCCCGCGGGCGGGACCTGACCACCGACGAGCTGATCGAGGCGGCCGCGGGCTGCGAGGTGATCGTTGCCCACCGCAGTACGCCCGGCGAGGCCTCGCTGTTCCGGGCGCTTCCGCAGCTGGTCGCGTTCCTGCGCACTGCCGTCGACATCTCGACGATCGACGTCGACGCTGCGTCCGAAGCCGGCGTCGTCGTCGCCAGGGCCGACAAGAGCTTCGTGGCCTCGACCGCCGAGCTCGCGCTGGCGCTGACGCTCGACGTGCTCCGCAACGTGAGCGAATCGACGATCGACTATCGGGCGGGCGGCGACCCCCCACAACGCTCCGGCGCTCAGCTGCGCGGGCGCACCGCTGGCCTGATCGGGTACGGAGCGATCGGGCGGTATCTCGCCGAGTCGTTGCGGGGACTCGGTGTGACCGTCGTGGTTCACGACCCCCACGTCGACGCGACCGCGGACGGGTTCGAGCAGACGTCGTTCACCGACCTGCTCGAACGATCGGACATCGTGTACCCGCTCGCGGCGTCGACCCCCGACACCTTCCACCTCATCGACGCCGCCGCACTCGCGGCGATGCGTCGACGAGCGGTGCTGATCAACGTGTCGCGCGGCGAGCTGCTCGACGAGGACGCGGTGGCTGCCGCGTTCGACTCGGGCCGGCTCGGTGGCCTCGCGATGGACGTCGGGCAGGCACCGGACCAACGCCCCTCACCTGCGCTCGCCGCGCGCCCCGGCGTGGTCGCGACGCCGCACCTCGGTGGCTTGACTCCCGAGAACGCCGATGCGCAGGGCCTGAGTTCGGTGGAACAGGTGCGAGCGATGCTCGCGGGTGAGATGCCGCCGCGGGCGGTCAATCCCGAGCGCGCCGATCGGCTGCGGGCCTGGTGGGCCGACCGGTGAACGACACGTCGAGTCACGCGGCCAGCGGTGTCTTCCCGACCGGGTCGTGCGACACCCACGTGCACGTCTACGACGCGAGCTATCCGGTTGCGCCGTCGGCGCTGCTCCGACCGCCCGATACGTCGGTCGCCGACTACCGCCGGTTCCAGTCGTCGCTCGGCCTCGAACGAGTGGTGTTGGTGCAGCCCACGACGTACGGGCTCGACAACCGCTGCCAGCTCGACGCGGTGGCCGAGCTGGGCGACGCCGCCCGAGCCGTCGTGGTGGTCGATGCCGCCACCACCGTCGGCGAGTTGCGACGACTCGACCGCC